>NZ_JAHZPT010000032.1:0-20386 GCF_019929545.1 Streptococcus mitis | reverse complement strand
TGTGCCAACTAAATGAGACACATACAGTTGATTTTTTCTTTTGTGATAAGAGTGGAGTTTTTAGAGGTGCCCTAAAATTAAAACGATCCCTCTTCGTAATGTAAATAATATTAGTCAGACTTTTAATGTTCATCCTGTTGATAGTGAAACACATTTAGCTCCTGAAAAATCAACCTTATCTGACCATTTAAGAGATATTAATTCGCTTTATTTAGACATTGCAAATATGTTTGAGAAATCTACTTTTGGAAGTAATGATTATCGAAGAAATTTAAGAAAAGAGGCTGGCAAGGTAAGTACTTATATCGAAGAAACTGCTAATTTTGTAAGGAATAATGGTATTAAATTTGGCTTAGTAAATAAGGAACTAGTCTTTTATCATCAAGATAAAAGCAAGTTAGACGAATTAAGAGATAAGATTAAAAACACTAGAAATGTTTTGAACGGTTTGTCTTCAAAATTAGAAGGTTCCATTCATGATAAAACTTTAGATCCCGAAGCTAATGTAAGTTATGAAGGGGAGTTAACTTATGATTCTAGCAACCCTTTACTACTTACAGGTAATTTAAATTTTAGTTATCAAAGATATTTTGGGGGATCTGCTGGTGAAAAAGTCACTGAGACTATAGTTTATGATGATGACATTGAAGTTGATAATTACTGGACAAATGGAAAAGTAACTATTTCCAAAGATAAAAAATCTATCGTGTTAAGTGATTCTTCTACAAAAGAAGCAAACGCTGAAAGAACTGAAACAACTTCTTCAATCACCTACACTCCTAAAGAAGTTCTTTCAGTAGTTCGAGCTTATAAGGTTGTTGCTGAAGGAACAGCTACAGTTAACCATTATTATGTTGAAACTCCGGAATTTACAGGTGGAGTTGTTCCACTTGCCCCTCCTGTAGTAGAAATTCCTGAATTTAACGGTGGCGTGAACCCAATTAAACCGCCAGTTTTAGAGGTTCCTGAGTTGGATATCCCAGTTATTCCAATGGAAGAGATGTCTGATCCAAGACCAGTTGAAAAACCAAAACCTAAGCCAAAACCGAAAGAAGGCGTCACTATTATTCCTGCCGACTTCTCTAAAGTGGAAGAATCAAGAGTGAAGGAAGAGTTGAAGCCAGTTGCTGAAACTTCTCGCTTAGAACCAAAACAAGAAGTAGTATCACCTCAAGAGGAAAAAGATATGCTACCAAATACAGGAACTAAAGATAGCTCTTCATTAACTTGGTTAGGGTTGATTGGATTGTCTGCTGTATTGGGAATTTCTAAACTTAAGAAAACTAGGCTTTAAAAAGTAAAAGACATTTACCATTCTCTTTAGGATGTAAGTGTCTTTTGGCTCTTTGTCAACTTTAGTGGGTTGAGAAAAGCTAAGATTTAGAAAGGACGAATTTCGTCCTTTCTTTTTTGATATTCAGAGCGATGAAAATCTTTTTTTTGAAGTTTTTAAAGTTCCGAAAACCAAATGCATTCAGTTTGATAAGTTTGATGAGATTATTAGTCGCTTTCAATTTTGCGTTGGAATAAGGTAACTGAAAAGCGTTGACAATTTTCTCTTTATTCTTGAGGAAAGTTTTAAATCCAGTCTGAAAAAGAGGATGAACCTGCTTTAGATTGTCCTCAATGAGTCCGAAAATTTGTCAGGCTCTTTATTCTGAAAGTGAAAAAGCAGGCTCCATAATATCCATAGGGGATTTACCCACTACAAATATTATAGAGCCTTTGTTTTTCTAAAGAAAACTAGAGGAGGCGTTTTGGATATAGGAAGGTATTGACATCAAGAACTATCATTTATAGAATAGTGTCGCTTTTTGATTGGTGAAACGTGTTCTAATATGAGGAAAATTAGCAGTTGCTAGCTTTCTTTATTTTTTCAAAAAATAAATCAAAAAGTTTTTTTGTATTTCATAAACATTTCATATTTGGATTTTATAATAGTCTTACAAATATGGAGGTGACAAATGAATCCAATCCAAAGAGCTTGGGCTTATGTCAGCAGAAAACGACTGAGAAGTTTTATTTTATTTCTGATTTTATTGGTCCTATTGGCTGGAATTTCAGCCTGTTTGACTCTGATGAAGTCCAACAAAACAGTTGAAACCAATCTTTACAAATCACTCAACACATCTTTTTCTATTAAGAAGATAGAAAATGGTCAGACTTTCAAGCTGTCGGACCTAGTATCTGTAAGCAAGATTAAGGGACTGGAAAATGTTTCTCCTGAACTTGAGACGATTGCAAAATTAAAAGACAAGGAAGCGGTGAGTGGCGAGCAGAGCGTGGAGCGTGATGATTTGTCAGCTGCGGACAAGAACTTGGTTAGCTTAACGGCTCTTGAGGATTCATCTAAGGATGTGACCTTCACCAGCTCGGCTTTCAATCTGAAAGAAGGACGACACCTTCAAAAAGGGGATTCCAAGAAAATCTTGATTCACGAAGAGTTGGCTAAGAAGAACGGTCTTTCTCTTCATGACAAGATTGGCTTAGAAGCTGGACAGTCAGAAGCTGTCAAAGGACAAACAGTGGAGTTTGAAATTGTCGGCATCTTTTCTGGTAAAAAACAGGAGAAATTTACAGGCTTGTCTTCTGACTTCAGTGAAAACCAGGTCTTTACAGATTATGAAAGTAGCCAAAGCCTTTTGGGAAATAGTGAACCTCAAGTCACTGCAGCTCGCTTCTATGTAGAAAATCCTAAGGAAATGGACGGGCTCATGAAGCAGGTGGAAAATTTAGCCTTGGAAAGTCAAGGCTATCAAGTTGAGAAAGAAAACAAGGCCTTTGAACAAATCAAGGATTCAGTTGCTACCTTCCAAACCTTTCTGACCATCTTCCTTTATGGGATGTTGATAGCTGGAGCTGGGGCCTTAATTTTGGTTTTGTCTCTCTGGTTGAGAGAACGGGTCTACGAAGTGGGAATTTTACTTGCACTTGGAAAAGGCAAGAGCTCGATCTTCCTACAGTTCTGTTTAGAGGTGGTTTTGGTGTCTCTTGGAGCTTTGCTTCCAGCATTTGTTGCAGGAAATGCAATCACATCTTACCTACTTCAAACACTACTAGCAAGTGGAGAGCAGGAAGCCTTACAAGACACGCTAGCCAAAGCAAGCAGTCTATCAACCAGCATCCTATCTTTTGCAGAATCCTATGTCTTTCTGTTGTTGATTAGTTGCTTATCTGTAGCCCTTTGTTTCCTATTCTTATTTAGAAAATCACCTAAAGAAATTTTATCATCTATTAGTTAAGAAGGAGAAATCATGACTTTATTACAATTACAAGATGTTACCTACCGTTATAAGAACACTGCTGAAGCAGTCCTATATCAGATCAATTATAATTTTGAACCCGGGAAATTTTACAGTATTATTGGTGAGTCAGGAGCAGGAAAATCCACACTCTTGTCCCTACTTGCTGGTCTAGATAGTCCTGTTGAAGGTTCTATCCTTTTTCAAGGAGAGGATATTCGTAAGAAGGGCTATTCTTACCATCGCATGCACCATATTTCCCTGGTCTTTCAAAATTATAACTTGATAGATTATCTTTCTCCACTGGAAAATATCCGCTTGGTCAACAAAAAGGCAAGCAAGGATACACTGCTTGAGCTTGGTTTAGATGAAAGTCAGATCAAGCGGAATGTTCTCCAGTTATCAGGTGGACAACAACAACGTGTTGCCATTGCTCGTAGTTTAGTCTCAGAAGCTCCAGTTATTCTAGCGGATGAGCCAACGGGAAATCTGGACCCTAAAACTGCTGGAGATATTGTCGAACTGCTCAAATCACTTGCCGAGAAAACAGGTAAATGTGTAATTGTCGTTACGCATAGTAAAGAAGTGGCACAAGCGTCAGATATTACACTTGAGTTGAAAGATAAGAAACTGACTGAAACTCGCAATACTACGAAATAATATGAGCTTTTTCTGTTATATTCTTCGAAAATCAAATTCAAACCACGTCAGCGTCGCCTTACCGTACTCAAGTACAGCTTACGGCTAGCTTCCTAGTTTGCTTTTTGATTTTCATTGAGTATCAGAACTATAAAATAGAACAACATCTAGAAAGGGAACCTATGTTACACAACGCATTTGCCTATGTTACAAGGAAGTTTTTCAAATCGATTGTCATCTTCCTGATTATTCTCCTCATGGCGAGCTTGAGTTTGGTCGGCTTGTCGATCAAGGGAGCTACTGCCAAGGCTTCTCAGGAGACCTTTAAAAATATCACCAACAGCTTCTCCATGCAAATCAATCGTCGCGTCAATCAAGGAACGCCACGTGGTGCTGGGAATATCAAGGGTGAAGATATCAAAAAAATCACCGAAAACAAGGCCATTGAGTCTTATGTGAAACGCATCAACGCTATCGGAGATTTGACTGGCTATGAACTCATCGAAACGCCAGAAACCAAGAAAAATCTGACTCCTGACCGTGCTAAACATTTTGGAAGTAGCTTAATGATTACAGGTGTCAATGACTCCTCTAAAGAAGACAAGTTTGTCTCGGGCTCTTATAAATTGGTTGAAGGAGAGCACTTAACAAACGACGACAAGGACAAGATTCTCCTGCACAAGGACTTGGCAGCTAAACACGGCTGGAAAGTCGGGGATAAGGTCAAACTAGACTCCAATATCTACGATGCAGACAATGAAAAAGGAGCCAAGGAAACAGTTGAAGTGACAATTAAGGGACTCTTTGATGGTCACAATAAGTCAGCAGTAACCTACTCACAAGAACTCTATGAAAACACAGCTATCACAGACATCCATACGGCTGCTAAACTATATGGTTACACAGAAGACACAGCTATTTATGGGGACGCGACCTTCTTTGTAACAGCGGACAAGAACTTGGATGATGTTATGAAAGAGTTGAATGGCATCAGTGGTATCAACTGGAAGAGCTATACTTTAGTTAAGAGCTCATCTAACTACCCAGCTCTTGAGCAATCCATCTCTGGTATGTACAAGATGGCCAACCTCCTCTTCTGGGGTAGCTTGAGTTTCTCAGTTCTTCTCCTTGCCCTCTTGCTCAGCCTTTGGATCAATGCCCGTCGCAAGGAAGTGGGTATTCTCCTCTCTATCGGTCTCAAGCAGGCAAGTATCTTGGGTCAATTCATTACTGAATCCATCTTGATTGCCATCCCTGCTCTTGTCTCTGCTTACTTCCTAGCCAACTACACAGCTCGTGCAATCGGAAATACTGTTCTTGCCAATGTCACTTCAGGTGTTGCCAAGCAAGCCAGCAAGGCTGCTCAAGCCTCTAACCTTGGTGGTGGTGCAGAAGTAGATGGCTTTAGTAAAACCTTGTCGAGCCTAGACATTTCCATTCAGACATCAGACTTTATCATCGTCTTTGTCCTTGCCTTGGTTCTAGTGGTTCTCGTTATGGCGCTTGCTTCAAGCAATCTCCTTAGAAAACAACCAAAAGAGCTTCTGCTGGATAGCGAATAACAAACTTGCTACCTATTCTCCACTAAATGGGGTATAATATAGGTAGCATTTTTATCTATTTCATCTTGATAAGTCCTCTGTTTATCTGGATGAAACTGGGATAATTTACAAGAAATTTAAAGGAATGTGAAACGTTTTTTCTATGAAAATTTTAATTGTAGAAGATGAAGAGATGATCCGTGAGGGGCTCAGTGATTATTTGACGGATTGTGGCTATGAAACCATTGAGGCAGCAGATGGGCAAGAAGCTTTAGAAAAATTTTCCAGCTATGAGGTAGCCTTGGTTTTACTGGATATCCAGATGCCCAAGCTCAATGGTCTAGAAGTTTTAGCTGAGATTCGCAAAACCAGTCAGGTTCCTGTCCTGATGTTGACCGCCTTTCAAGATGAGGAATACAAGATGAGTGCCTTTGCCTCTCTGGCAGATGGCTATCTGGAAAAACCCTTCTCCCTCTCCCTCTTAAAAGTGAGGGTGGACGCGATTTTCAAGCGATACTACGATACAGGACGAATCTTCTCCTATAAGGATACCAAGGTGGATTTTGAGAGCTACAGTGCCAGCATAGCAGGAGAAGAAGTGGCTATCAATGCCAAAGAGTTGGAAATTCTGGACTATCTGGTGAAAAATGAAGGACGGGCCTTGACTCGGTCTCAGATAATCGATGCCGTCTGGAAGGCGACAGATGAGGTTCCCTTTGACCGTGTCATTGATGTTTATATCAAGGAACTGCGGAAAAAGCTAGACTTGGACTGCATCCTCACTGTGCGCAATGTTGGTTATAAATTGGAGCGAAAATGAAACGAACAGGTTTATTTACAAAGATATTTATCTATACCTTCTCGATTTTTAGTGTTCTGGTTATCTGCCTTCATTTGGCTATTTATTTTCTTTTTCCTTCGACATATCTGAGTCATCGTCAGGAAACCATTGGTCAGAAGGCAACAGCTATTGCCCATTCCCTAGAAGGGAGAGATAGGCAGAATATCGAGCAAGTCTTAGACTTGTATTCTCAGACCAGTGAGATCAAGGGGGCTGTCAAGGGAGAGATGACCGAGGACAAGTTAGAAGTCAAGGACAGTCTTCCTCTGGATACGGAACGTCAGACAACCTCTCTTTTTATCGAGGAGCGCGAGGTGACAACGCAAGACGGTGGTACCATGACCCTGCAATTTCTAGCTTCCATGGACTTGCAAAAGGAAGCAGAGCAGATCAGTCTCCAATTTCTTCCCTATACTCTGCTGGCATCCTTTCTAATTTCCCTCTTGGTGGCCTACATTTATGCTCGGACCATTGTGGCTCCGATATTGGAAATCAAGCGAGTGACCCGTCGGATGATGGAACTAGATACCCAAGTGCGATTGCGCGTGGATTCCAAGGATGAGATAGGTGATCTTAAGGAACAAATCAATAGCCTCTACCAGCATCTTTTGACTGTCATTGCGGACTTGCATGACAAGAATGAAGCTATTCTCCAGCTGGAAAAGATGAAGGTCGAATTCCTACGAGGGGCTTCTCATGAATTGAAAACACCGCTGGCTAGTTTGAAAATCTTGATCGAAAACATGAAAGAAAATGTCGGGCGTTATAAGGATAGAGACCACTATCTGGGAGTTACCTTGGGGATTGTGGATGAACTCAATCACCATGTTCTGCAGATACTTTCTCTCTCTTCTGTGCAGGAATTGCGAGATGATAGGGAAATAATAGATCTCCTCCAGATGACGCAAAGTCTAGTTCAAGATTATTCTTTGCTAGCAAAGGAGAGAGAACTTCAGATTGACAATAGTTTGAACCACCAGCAGGCTTATCTAAATCCATCTGTGATGAAATTAATCCTGTCTAATCTCATCAGCAATGCTATCAAGCACTCCATTCCAGGCGGCTTGGTCCGCATCGGAGAGAGAGAAGGGGAACTTTTTATCGAGAATAGCTGTAGTCCTGAAGAACAAGAAAAACTGGCTCAGTCTTTTTCTGATAATGCTAGTCGCAAGGCCAAGGGTTCTGGGATGGGGCTCTTTGTGGTCAAGAGTCTATTGGAACATGAAAAATTACCTTATCGTTTTGAGATGAAGGAGAATCGTTTGACCTTCTTCATAGCTTTTCCAAGAATCGCCTAAGACTAGGGAGAGAAAGGGTTTACATAGATGAAGCTAGAAGAAATTCAATCGAAACTGCGGGAAAAACTAGATTTTTTTGTCAAAAAGTGATAAAATGAACAATGTAAATGGGATGACCCATAAAAATATACAGGAGGCCTGATAAAATGGCAATCGTTTCAGCAGAAAAATTTGTCCAAGCAGCTCGTGACAACGGTTATGCAGTTGGTGGATTTAACACAAACAACCTTGAGTGGACTCAAGCTATCTTGCGCGCAGCAGAAGCTAAAAAAGCTCCAGTTTTGATCCAAACTTCAATGGGTGCTGCTAAATACATGGGTGGTTACAAAGTTGCTCGCAACTTGATCGCTAACCTTGTTGAATCAATGGGTATCACTGTACCAGTAGCTATCCACCTTGACCACGGTCACTACGAAGATGCACTTGAGTGTATCGAAGTTGGTTACACTTCAATCATGTTTGACGGTTCACACCTTCCAGTTGAAGAAAACCTTAAATTGGCTAAAGAAGTTGTTGAAAAAGCACACGCTAAAGGTATCTCAGTAGAAGCTGAAGTTGGTACTATCGGTGGTGAAGAAGACGGAATCATCGGTAAAGGTGAATTGGCTCCAATCGAAGACGCTAAAGCAATGGTTGAAACTGGTATCGACTTCTTGGCAGCTGGTATCGGTAACATCCACGGTCCTTACCCAGCAAACTGGGAAGGTCTTGACCTTGACCACTTGCAAAAATTGACTGAAGCTCTTCCAGGATTCCCAATCGTATTGCACGGTGGTTCAGGTATTCCTGATGAGCAAATCCAAGCAGCTATCAAACTTGGTGTTGCGAAAGTTAACGTTAACACTGAATGCCAAATCGCATTCGCTAACGCAACTCGTAAATTTGCTCGTGACTACGAAGCAAACGAAGCAGAATACGACAAGAAAAAACTCTTCGACCCACGTAAATTCTTGGCTGACGGTGTAAAAGCTATCCAAGCATCAGTTGAAGAACGTATCGACGTATTCGGTTCAGAAGGTAAAGCTTAATCTAGCTGAATAATACAGATGAAACCTGCCCATTGGGTGGGTTTTTTGTGTGGTTTAAGGAAACGATTAAACTAGAATTTTTGAATAAAAGTATTATTTTAATAGAGAAATTTTCTTTTTCATAAACTTTAGGCAAACGCTTGCATTCTGATTTTTATTGGGCTATAATAGGTTGGTATAAAGCTTTCTGTAGTAATAACATGTAGAAGGTGTAGAAAGTAAGGATTTAGAATATTTGTAGTCAAAAATACAATGTTGCTATTCCTTACATAGGGAGATCAATATGGCAATGATAGAAGTGGAACATCTTCAGAAAAATTTTGTGAAGACAGTTAAGGAACCAGGGTTGAAGGGGGCTTTGCGTTCCTTTATTCATCCTGAAAAGCAGACCTTTGAAGCGGTTAAGGATTTGACCTTTGAGGTACCAAAGGGGCAGATTTTAGGCTTTATCGGAGCAAATGGTGCTGGGAAGTCGACAACCATCAAAATGCTGACAGGAATTTTAAAACCGACATCTGGTTTTTGTCGGATTAATGGCAAGATTCCCCAGAACAATCGTCAAGATTATGTCAAGGATATTGGAGTCGTTTTCGGACAACGCACCCAGCTATGGTGGGATTTGGCACTGCAGGAGACCTACACGGTCTTGAAGGAGATTTATGATGTGCCAGACTCGCTTTTCCAAAAGCGCATGGACTTTTTGAATGAAGTCTTGGATTTGAAGGAATTTATCAAGGATCCTGTGCGAACTCTTTCACTGGGACAACGGATGCGGGCGGATATTGCGGCTTCCTTGATTCACAATCCCAAGGTTCTCTTTTTAGATGAGCCGACCATTGGCTTGGACGTTTCGGTCAAGGATAACATTCGTCGGGCCATTACTCAGATCAATCAAGAGGAAGAAACCACCATTCTCTTGACCACTCACGACCTGAGCGACATCGAGCAACTTTGTGATCGGATTTTTATGATAGACAAAGGGCAGGAGATTTTTGATGGAACGGTGAGTCAACTCAAGGAAACCTTTGGCAAGATGAAGACTCTTTCTTTTGAACTGCTACCAGGTCAAAGTCATCTCGTCTCTCACTATGAAGGCTTTTCGGATATGACAATTGATAGACAAGGAAATAGTCTCAACATTGAATTCGATAGTTCTCGCTACCAGTCAGCTGACATTATCAAGCAAACCCTGTCTGATTTTGAAATCCGCGATTTGAAGATGGTAGATACGGATATTGAGGATATTATCCGTCGCTTCTATCGAAAGGAGCTCTAAGATGGTCAAATTGTGGAGACGTTATAAACCCTTTATCAATGCAGGTGTTCAGGAGTTGATTACCTATCGAGTCAACTTTATTCTCTATCGGATCGGCGATGTCATGGGTGCTTTTGTGGCTTTTTATCTCTGGAAGGCTGTCTTTGATTCTTCGCAAGAGTCCTTGATTCAGGGCTTTAGTATGGCAGATATCACCCTCTACATCATTATGAGTTTTGTGACAAATCTTCTGACTAGGTCCGATTCGTCCTTTATGATTGGGGAGGAGGTCAAGGATGGTTCCATCATCATGCGCTTGTTGAGACCAGTGCATTTTGCAGCCTCCTATCTTTTCACTGAGCTTGGTTCCAAGTGGTTGATTTTTATCAGCGTTGGACTGCCATTTTTAAGTGTCATTGTTTTGATGAAAATCTTATCTGGGCAAGGGATTGTAGAAGTGCTGGGATTAACTGTCCTTTATCTTTTTAGCTTAACGCTGGCCTATCTGATTAACTTTTTCTTTAATATCTGCTTTGGATTTTCTGCCTTTGTGTTTAAAAATCTTTGGGGTTCCAACCTACTTAAGACTTCAATAGTGGCCTTTATGTCTGGAAGTTTGATTCCTTTGGCTTTCTTTCCAAAGGTTGTTTCAGATATTCTATCCTTCTTGCCTTTTTCATCCTTGATTTATACTCCGGTCATGATCATTGTTGGAAAATACGATGCCAATCAGATTCTTCAGGCGCTCGCTTTGCAGTTTTTCTGGCTTTTAGTGATGGTGGGCTTGTCTCAGTTGATTTGGAAACGAGTCCAGTCATTTATCACCATTCAGGGAGGTTAGTATGAAAAAATATCAACGCATGCATCTGATTTTTATCAGACAATACATCAAACAAATCATGGAGTACAAGGTTGATTTTGTGGTTGGTGTCCTAGGAGTCTTTCTGACTCAAGGTTTAAATCTCTTGTTTCTCAATGTCATCTTTCAACACATTCCATCCCTAGAAGGCTGGACTTTTCAAGAAATCGCCTTTATCTATGGTTTTTCTTTGATTCCCAAGGGCTTGGACCATCTCTTTTTTGACAATCTCTGGGCACTGGGGCAACGCTTGGTGAGAAAGGGAGAGTTTGACAAGTATTTGACACGTCCTATCAATCCTCTCTTTCATATTCTAGTTGAGACTTTTCAGATTGATGCCTTGGGAGAACTCTTGGTTGGTGGGATCCTACTAGCGACAACGGTATCTAGCATTGCTTGGACTCTTCCAAAATTCCTGCTTTTCCTAGTCTGCATACCATTTGCGACCTTGATTTATACTTCCTTGAAAATTGCGACAGCCAGCATCGCTTTTTGGACCAAGCAGTCAGGTGCCATGATCTACATTTTTTATATGTTTAATGACTTTGCTAAGTATCCTATTTCGATTTACAATTCTCTCCTTCGTTGGTTAATCAGCTTTATCGTGCCTTTTGCTTTTACGGCCTACTATCCTGCCAGCTATTTCTTGCAGGATAAGGATGTGTTCTTTAACATCGGAGGTTTGATGTTGATTTCCCTTGTTTTCTTTGTCATTTCCCTTAAACTTTGGGATAGGGGCTTAGATGCCTACGAAAGTGCGGGTTCTTAAATTGAATACTATCAAAGCCTTGTCTCAGGACAGGCTTTTTCTAATAGAGATGAAATTTCTTGATATCTATTCTCAGAGTGCTATACTGTAAGTGTAATCGCCGATTTAGCTCAGTTGGTAGAGCAAGGCACTCGTAAAGCCTAGGTCACAGGTTCAATCCCTGCAATCGGCAAAGTGAAGAAGCTCACTAGGGCTTCTTTTCTTTCATTTTAACTATTGAACCATTTAGACCGAGATAAAGACCAGATAGACAAAAGAGCTTGTTCTTGAAACTAACCTCTGCTATAATGATTTTTGTAAGGGACGTGAGGCGTCACTATCAGATAACTCAAGTTCATAAAAAAGAAATCGGAGATAAAGAAATGAAAAAATTATTGGGGATTGTATTTTTAGTAGCAGCAGCGACAGTAGTGTATTTTGGTTCTGTTGGATGGCCAAGTTTAAATGTCAACCTCTGGTCATTGATTCCGGTAGGGCTGTTCCTATTTTTCACTCTAGAGAATCTTTTGAAAAAAGACTACAAGGCTAGTCTGATGTGTTTGATTATTGCCTTTATCATTGCGAATGCAATTTTGGACCTTTTACCAATTTCAAGTGGCTTGATAATTGGAGCGGGCGTACTAGCTTGCATTGGTATTGGATTTATCTTTCCTGATAAAGAAAGTAAATAGGAATTATTGAAAAAGATATAAAGAAAAAACACTTCAATCACTGTATTTCAGTTTGATTGAGGTGTTTTCGATTTAGTTTTTTATTTCTGAGCCATCAATTCAACAATCATCTCGATATACATGACAAGGGTTAATAAGAATCCTGCACGCCAGAAGAATTTGATGAATTTAGGATAGTAAAAGCTGCGTTTTTTCAAAAGGAAGAAAAAAACGAGAATAATGGCTAGGAGTGAGAGGGCTAGGCCTAGTCTAGGGAGGAAATTATGGGTAAAGGTTTTAGCTGTAATAAGGTAATATTCAAATACCAAGACTGGAAAAGCCAAATCCGCAAAGTTTCGTCCTAGTTTTTTTAATCTAAAAAGTTTGGTTATGATAATGCAGACTACTAAGGTCAGTATCAATAATAAAATAGATGCTAATTTCATTAAAATCATACCCATATTGTATCATAAAAAATCGCTAATGGAAACGAGAAACAGAGGAATTTATAGGAAAGTCAGGCTTTTGAGATTGTAGATGTTTTTTGTTATAATGAAAGTTATGAAATCTTATAACACCTTGAATGATTATTATCGAAAACTCTTTGGAGAAAAGACCTTTAAAGTCCCGATTGATGCGGGATTTGACTGTCCCAATCGTGATGGAACTGTGGCTCATGGAGGCTGTACTTTTTGTACGGTTTCAGGTTCTGGAGATGCTATTGTAGCACCAGATGCGCCTATCCGTGAGCAATTTTATAAGGAAATTGACTTTATGCACCGCAAGTGGCCAGATGTTCAGAAGTATCTGGTTTATTTTCAAAATTTTACCAACACCCATGAAAAGGTTGAAGTTATTCGAGAGCGCTATGAACAGGCTATCAATGAACCAGGTGTAGTAGGAATCAATATTGGAACGCGCCCAGACTGTTTACCAGACGAAACCATCGAATATTTGGCTGAGTTGTCGGAACGCATGCATGTGACGGTTGAATTGGGCTTGCAGACCACTTATGAAGCAACCTCTGATCTGATTAACCGTGCCCACTCCTATGAATTGTATGTGGAAACGGTCAAGCGTTTGAGAAAGTATCCCAAGATTGAGATTGTTTCCCATTTGATTAACGGTCTTCCTGGTGAAACTCATGAGATGATGGTTGAAAATGTTCGTCGCTGTGTCACGGACAATGATATTCAAGGAATTAAACTGCACTTGCTTCACCTCATGACTAATACACGGATGCAGCGAGATTACCACGAGGGACGCTTGCAACTGATGAGCCAGGACGAGTATGTCAAGGTCATCTGTGACCAACTGGAAATCATTCCCAAACATATTGTCATCCATCGAATCACGGGAGATGCACCTAGAGATATGCTGATTGGTCCCATGTGGAGCCTCAATAAATGGGAAGTGCTAAATGCTATTGAAACTGAAATGCGACGTCGTGGAAGTGTGCAAGGATGCAAGGCTGTAAAACAGGAGTTTAATAATGAAAAGACCACTTGAGATGGCACATGATTTTTTGGCTGAGGTTGTAACTCAGGATGATATCGTAGTGGATGCGACTATGGGAAATGGTCATGACACGCTTTTTTTAGCTAAGCTAGCTAAGCAAGTCTATGCCTTTGATATTCAGGAACAGGCTTTGGAGAAGACCCAAGAGCGTTTGGACCAAGCTGGAATGACAAATACCCAGTTAATATTGCAAGGCCATGAGACACTGGATCAGTTTGTGACAGAAGCCAAGGCAGGGATTTTTAATCTGGGCTATCTGCCGTCGGCTGATAAGTCTGTCATCACCAGACCTCAAACAACTATTGAGGCATTAGAAAAGCTATGTGGCTTACTTGTCAAAGGGGGACGGATTGCTATCATGATCTACTATGGTCATAAAGGAGGCGACCTCGAGAAAGATGTTGTCTTGGATTTTGTTAGCCAGTTGAACCAACAAGAGTACACAGCTGCCATTTACCAAACCCTGAATCAAGTCAACAACCCGCCATTTTTAGTTATGATTGAAAAATTAGAAAGATATAGACATGGATAAACAATACCTAAGTGAAAAGTTGGATACCATGCGCCAGAAATTTGTCGAGTCAACCCACCACGAAAGAGCAGTGGGCGTGCTAGACCAAGCGCATATGAGCAAAAAAATGCTTAAAATCAAGAAAAAATTAGTAGCTCTTGAAATGGAGCGGTGCCAGAGAAAAATTGAGCACAAAGACTGTTCCAAGATTGATCAAAAGATCAAAGAGCAGAAGGAGATATTTGAATCCTGTTGTAAAAAAGACTAAGGAGGAATTGCGTGGAATTACTGATTTACCTCATCCTATTTTTACTGGTCTTGATTGTCTCAAGTACCACCAATAAGCTTCTGCCTTTTTTGCCACTCCCTTTGGTGCAGATTCTTTTGGGAATTGTGATTGGTCTCTTTTTACCAAATACTGACTTTCATCTCAATACGGAGTTGTTTTTGGCTCTGGTTATTGGCCCCTTGCTTTTCCGAGAGTCGGAAGAAGCGGATATTACGGCTATTTTAAAACACTGGCGAATCATTGTTTATCTCATTTTTCCAGTGATTTTTATCTCGACCCTGAGTTTGGGTGGCCTGGCCCATCTTCTTTGGCTCAGTCTTCCCTTAGCAGCTTGTTTGGCTGTTGGGGCGGCCCTTGGGGCTACGGATTTGGTGGCCTTTGCCTCTCTTTCTGAGCGGTTTAGCTTTCCTAAGCGCGTGTCCAATATCCTTAAGGGTGAAGGACTCTTGAATGATGCTTCTGGCTTGGTGGCCTTTCAGGTTGCTTTGACTGCTTGGACAACAGGCGCCTTTTCCCTTGGCCAAGCAGGTAGTTCGCTCATCATTTCAATACTAGGCGGTTTTCTGATTGGCTTTTTAACAGCCATGACCAATCGTTTCCTACATACCTTTTTGCTAAGTGTGCGCGCAACGGATATAGCTAGTGAACTCCTTCTGGAATTGAGTTTGCCTTTAGTGACCTTCTTTCTAGCAGAAGAAGTACATGTTTCAGGGATTATTGCTGTTGTAGTTGCAGGGATTTTGAAGGCAAGTCGCTTTAAGAAAATCACGCTTCTCGAAGCCCAAGTGGATACGGTGACCGAGACAGTCTGGCATACAGTGACCTTTATGCTCAACGGCTCTGTCTTTGTGATTTTGGGAATGGAGTTGGAAATGATAGCCGAGCCTATCTTGACCAATCCAATCTATAATCCCTTGCTCTTACTGGTATCTCTTGTCGCCCTGACCTTTGTCCTCTTTGCCATTCGTTTTGTCATGATTTATGGCTATTATGCTTATAGGACCCGACGCCTCAAGAAAAAATTGAATAAGTATATGAAAGATATGCTTCTCTTGACCTTCTCAGGTGTTAAAGGAACCGTGTCCATTGCTACGATTCTTTTGATACCAAGTGATTTGGAGCAGAAATATCCAATCTTACTTTTCCTTGTTGCAGGTGTGACGCTTGTCAGCTTTTTAACAGGGCTCTTGGTCTTGCCTCATCTTTCTGATGAACAGGAAGAAAGCAAGGACTATCTCATGCATATAGCTATTTTGAATGAAGTGACGCTAGAGTTGGAAAAAGAGTTGGAAGATACCAGAAATAAACTTCCCCTCTATGCGGCTATTGACAATTATCATGGGCGTATTGAAAATCTTATCCTGAGTCAAGAAAATAAGGGAGCTCAAGAAGACTGGGAGGCCATGAAGCTTCTTATCCTCAGTATTGAGAGTGATGGATTGGAACAGGCTTACGAGGAAGGCAAGATGAGTGAGCGTGCTTATCGGGTTTACCAGCGTTATCTGAAAAACATGGAACAAAGTATCAATCGCAAGTTTGCTTCACGAGTGACCTATTATTTCCTTGTTTCCTTACGAATTTTACGTTTTCTCCTTCACGAAGTCTTTACCTTTGGTAAGATCTTCCGCAGTTGGAAAACTGAAGAATCACAGAAACTCAGAGCGCTTGACTATGACCAAATTGCAGAGCTCTATCTAGAAAATACAGAGATGATTATCGAAAGTTTGGAGAACCTAAAAGGGGTTTATAAGAGCTCTTTAATCAGCTTCATGCAAGATTCTCGTCTTCGTGAAACAGCTATTATTACCAGTGGTGCCTTTGTCGAACGGGTTATCAATCGTGTCAAGCCCAACAATATTGATGAAATGCTGAGAGGCTATTATCTGGAACGCAAGTTGATTTTCGAATACGAAGAAAAACGATTGATTACGACCAAGTACGCCAAGAAGTTACGGCAAAATGTAAATAACTTGGAGAACTATTCTCTCAAGGAAGCTGCCAATACCCTACCTTATGATATGATGGAATTGGTAAGAAGAAATTAGTTAATACTCTTCGAAAATCTCTTCAAACCACGTCAGCTCTATCCGCAACCTCAAAACAGTGTTTTGAGCTGACTTCGTCAGTTTCATCTACAACCTCAAAGCTGTACTTTGAGCAGCTTGCGGCTAGCTTCCTAGTCAGCTCTTTGATTTTCATTGAGTATAGGATTATAAGTGAAGGAGTGTGATATGAAGAAGTGGTGGCAAGAGCTGGTAGACAAGCCTTTAGTAAAAGCATTTTTACATTATTATCAAGCATCAGATAGTGAGCTAACCAGTGTCGCAGTAGCCTACTATTGGTTGATTTCGATCTTTCCCTTGCTTTTGGTGGTGGTCAATATCCTCCCCTATTTTCAGATTCCAGTTTCCAATTTTTTAAAGGTTGTCAATGAATTTTTGCCCGATACCATGTATGATGTGGTTGCAAAGATTATTACAGAAGTACTGACCCAACCTTCAACGGGCTTGTTGAGTTTTGCGGTTTTGTCAGCCTTCTGGACCTTTTCAAAATCCATGAATTTCCTGCAGAAAGCCTTTAATAAAGCTTACGGAGTAGCTAAGAGTAGAGGGTTAATTTATCAGCAATTGATGAGTTTACTAGTCAGTTTTGGCTTGCAGATTCTTTTTGCCTTAGCTCTCTTTCTCAGTGTCTTTGGCCGTATGCTTCTCAACCTTATCAAAAGCTACTGGAAATCGGATAGTCCTCTCTTTGATTATCTGCAAGACCTAACAGGCCCCTTGGTCTATGCTTTGATTTTTGCAATCTTGGTCATGCTTTATTATTTCCTGCCTAATGTTAGGGTCCGACGGATTCGCTATGTATTACCAGGTAGTGCCTTTGTCTTATTGACTCTAGCCTTACTGCTCAATATCTTTTCAGTCTATATTAACAATTATGTCAATCACCTAGTGGACGTGCGTTTTTTCAGTTCCGTCGTCGTGGTGGTCATGATGTTCTGGTTTATTCTCATCGCTAAGATTTTAATTGTCGGCGCGGTGATCAATGCCAGTGTCCAGAGTTTGAAAGATCCGAGCTTGAGAATAAATTAACTCAATTTTTATCCATAACAAAACGCATACTATCAAGGTTTTATAATGCCTGATAATATGCGTTTTTTCATTATGAAATTAATAGATAAACATGGCATCACCGAAACTAAAGAAGCGGTAGTGTTCTTGAATGGCATGGTGATAAGCGTCTAAGACTAATTCACGGCCTGCAAAAGCAGAAACCAACATGACCAGAGTTGATTTTGGCAGGTGGAAGTTGGTTGAGAAGGCATCCACGACCTTCCACTCATACCCAGGTTTGATAAAGATATTGGTCCAGCCAGAATCTGCTTGGATTTGCCCATCAAACTTGGAACCAATAGTCTCCAAGGTGCGGATAGAAGTGGTTCCGACAGCGATGACACGGCCTCCATTTTCCTTAACAGATCGAAGGGTGGCAGCAGCTTCCTCAGAAAGTTGGTAGAATTCTGAGTGCATTTCGTGTTCGTCCAGATTGTCAACTGAAACGGGTCTAAAGGTTCCGAGTCCGACATGAAGAGTCAGATAGACTAGATGAACACCCTTAGCTTGGATTTCTGCTAGCAGTTCTTTGGTGAAGTGAAGACCAGCAGTAGGTGCAGCAGCAGAGCCACTTTCCTTGGCGTAGACGGTTTGATAGCGTTCACGGTCATCCAGTTTTTCATGGATATAAGGCGGTAGAGGCATTTCACCCAGACTTTCTAAAACTTCTAGGAAAATTCCTTGGTATTCAAAGCGGACAATGCGGCCCCCGTGAGTCAATTCTTCCGTAACGACAGCGCTGAGACGGCCGTCACCAAAGCAAACGCGAGTGCCGACCTTGAGGCGTTTGGCGGGTTTAGCCAGAACTTCCCACTCATCTCCACTAGTATTTTTAAGCAGGAGAAGTTCCACATGACCTCCAGTTTCTTCCTTTTGACCATAGAGGCGGGCAGGGAGAACGCGGGTGTCGTTCATGACAAGGGCATCACCAGGTTCCAGCATATCAATAATAGAGTGGAAGTGTTTATCCTGCATTTCTCCTGTCTCACGGTTGACGATAAGGAGTTTAGAGGCATCCCGTTTTTCAAGAGGCGTTTGGGCAATCAATTCCTCGGGTAAGTGGAAATCAAAATCAGCTGTATTCATATATCTGTTCATTCTTTCTAAGTTCTAATCTTATCCATTATAACATGTTTCAAGTTTGGACGCTCTTTTTTTGAAAATTAAATCGTTTTCACTTGACAAAAATTGGTCTATACCATATAATAAATATAGATTGAAACGGAGGATAAAAAGATGAAAGTTATTAAAGTTGAAAACCAAATCGAAGGTGGAAAAGTTGCTTTTGAGATTTTGAAGGAAAAATTGGCCAACGGCGCTCAAACCCTAGGACTTGCGACAGGAAGTAGCCCACTTGAATTTTACAAGGAAATCGTTGAGAGTGACCTTGATTTTTCAAATCTAACCAGTGTCAACCTTGATGAGTATGTAGGACTTGATGGAGACAATCCACAGTCTTACCGTTATTTCATGCAAGAAAACTTGTTCAACCAAAAACCATTTAAAGAAAGTTTCTTGCCTCGTGGGGTTAAGGACAATGCTGAAGCTGAAGTTGAACGCTACAACCAAATTTTGGCTGACCATCCAGTTGACCTCCAAATCTTGGGAATCGGTCGCAATGGACATATCGGATTTAATGAGCCTGGTACTCCATTTGACAGTCAAACACATCTAGTAGAACTTGACCAGTCTACTATCGAAGCCAATGCGCGCTTCTTTGACAAGATTGAAGATGTTCCAACTCAAGCCATTTCAATGGGAATTAAAAACATCTTGGATGCCAAGTCAATTATTCTCTTTGCTTACGGTGAGTCGAAAGCAGAAGCCGTTGCCGGAACAGTGTCTGGCCCAGTGACTGAGAATCTCCCAGCAAGTAGCCTCCAAAATCACCCTGATGTGACGATCATCGCAGATGCTGAAGCGCTCAGTTTACTTGAAAAATAAAAAGTATAAAAACCACTTGCTCTTTGGAGTGAGTGGTTTTTTACTTCAAATGTTCACTATCCTGCTAAAAGAAATTTTTCTGTAAATTCCCGTAACAGTTGTCGATATTTCTCATAAAAAGGTATCCAATAGAAAATTATTAAATGTCTGTAAACTGTGATATAATCGTATTGACTATTTTTTTATGATACTATACGATTTTTATTAAGACAGTCGATAGTTGTTGATGCTGGAAACCATGATATAACTGGCAATTCCTGACATGTGAAGAAAGGTTGAAATCCAGCCTGTTATATTTGGTAGAAGCATGGTGAGAGATAGAACGATTAAAAGGATATAAAATAGTTTTAATCCTAAATTGAAATTTTTCCATATACTAAACATATTCATCACCCCACCCGTTACAAAAGCATAGCCAATAGCAGAGATACCCGATGCCTGAATTTCTTGATTCTGTGTTAATATATGGAACACAATTGAAGATATTACCATAGCAGTAATAAAAACTAAAAATACATATTTTGATCCCCTTTTATACTCTAATAGCCCACCAAAAGGAAGTAACATTAAAGTATTTAAAACTAAATGAAACCATATAAACCATACTGGTGCTTCTTTACTTCCATGCATAAATGTACCACTAAAGTATTGCCAACAATAAATTGGCTTTGAATGAAATGCAAATAAGTCATACATTACACTTCCCAAAAAGGTAGTAAGAATTCCTAGCAATAAACAAATTACAACTAAAATACTGACCACAGGGCAAATTTTTATGATTCTTTTCATGTTATAGATTCACTTCTAAATAATACTAATGGGCACCTCTAAAAACTCCACTCTTATCACAAAAGAAAAAATCAACTGTATGTGTCTCATTTAGTTGGCA
>NZ_JAHZPT010000031.1:0-21201 GCF_019929545.1 Streptococcus mitis | reverse complement strand
ATAATAACCTCATCTTATGATAAGGCTATTATCTCATATTTTGGTGTCCATTGGATAGGTTTTTAGAGGTGCCCTAAAAATAAATGAAAGTTGGTGTTTCTATTGCATAAAGCAGTAAAACAAGAAAAAGGTCATGGCTATCTCCGTAAAACTAAGTTAGGTTTGTTAAGTGGTATTATCCTAACGACTGCTTTAGGAAGTTTATTTTTAAATGGGATTGTAAGCGCTGACGAACAACCAAATTCAAGTACACCTCCTAATGCAGCACAGACTCCACCTAGCGAAACTGTGGTTCAAAGTGAGTATGAAACGAGTACAACACATACGGTAAAAGAAACCGAGTTAAAAGCTAAAGTTGAAGAAGTAAAAGCTTTAGGGGTTAAGGTTACAGAAACACCCACTGAAAATGTAGGTGTTGCAAATAGTTCTTCTGAGGTTACACATTTACGCACAACTGCTGAAGAAAAAGTAGATTCTCAAATTCGTGATTTAGAGTCTGCAAAAGCTGAACAAGAACAAGTAAAAGCGGATAGAACTAAGATTGATGAGTTTAAAAATACTCTTATTAATGCTAATTATATTAAAGTAAAAGCTAGATTAGTTTCTCAGGTAAATAGTCGAGATATCGATGAAGATGTCTCGAAAGAAGCGTCAGTTAGCCCGATTACATCAAGTAGCGGTGAAATTCGGTATTTGAAAGCGAATGAATTGGAGTTAACTGATTCTCAAGGTTTGTATAATGCAGTATCGAAACCAACTACTGAGGAAGTTACAGAAACATTTATTAAGGTACCTGATCGAATTGGAATTACAGATAAATATGCAACAAATCGTGTGAATATCGGGTATCCTGCTCGTATAGTGGAACTAACTCCAAACACTGTGTATAGTTACACCATCACACCTCGTTCAGATAGTGTTTTATCTAGTATTTACGGTATCGGTAGTATTGAGACAACTGCTAAATTTGAGTATACACTACCTGAAGAAACCAAACTTTACGCTACATTTAGTAGTAAACCTGTTGAGACTCATGTAATTATTAAAAACTTAACTCGACGTGCTGAAAATCATACTGATTTCATTGGTTATACTCGAACTTATACATATAAGGATAAGCAAGGGAATATTATTCCAATTAAAGATTTATATGCAAAATTCTTAGATATCCAAGGTTTTAAGGGTAAAGGGGTTATAACGTCTTCTGATATTCCAAAATCTAAATTATCCGAGTTTGAATTACGTTCAGCTGGTGCTGATTACACTTATAGACAAGAAACATCTTTACTTGGAGAAAATACAATTTCTCAAAAAGAGTACATTGCTAGTAAAGTAGTTCCTAATAAACGTAATCAGTTTACACCTCGCATTGTTTATGCATCAAATATCCAAAGAGTTGAATTGACAGATACAGAAAAAGCAATCAACGGTGTGTCTCGCACTTTCCATACTGTTACTTATACAGAAGTTCAAAACAAAGGTTTAGTGACTCAGAAGTTTGTAAACGAACAAGGTGTTGAAATTGCACCTAGTGTTAAATCTGAACTTAAAGAAGTAGGTTCTGAGGTATCTTTAACTCATCCGACCGATTTAGACTTTGAGAACAAGCGTTATACCTTTAAAGAACAAGACAAACAAGATATTACAGAGATTGTGAAAGGTGAAACTGTCATTACCTATGTGTATAAACAGAAGTATGAGAACAACTTACCACCTGTAGAAACAGAAACAAAAATTCCAATTACGACAACTTATGTAGAAGACAAAACAATCGACTATGGTACGCAAATTGTTGAATCGAACGGTAGCGAAGGTAAAATTGTTACTACAACACCTAAAATTGTGAATGAACTTGATGGTACTGTAACTGACGGTAAGTCGACTGAAAAAGAAACTCCTATGGTACCAAAAGTGGTTAAAGTAGGTACGAAACCAACAGTTGTAGAAACAACTACTCCATATACAACACGTTATGTAGAAGATAATACAAAAGATAAAGACTATCGAGAAGTAACAAAATCTGGTAAAGCTGGTAAAACAACTACTACGACAACTTATACCTTAAATCCTAATACAGGAGCAGTAACATCGAACGAACCAACCATGATTACTGAAGAAGCAGTAGAAGAAGTTATCACAGTAGGTACGAAACCAACAGTTGTAGAAACAACTACTCCATATACAACGCGTTATGTAGAAGATAATACAAAAGATAAAGACTATCGAGAAGTAACAAAATCTGGTAAATCTGGTAAAACAACTACTACGACAACTTATACCTTGGATCCTAATACAGGAGCAGTAACACCGAATGAACCAACCACGATTACTGAAGAAGCAGTAGAAGAAGTTATCACAGTAGGTACGAAACCAAAGGTTGAGGCACCAAAGGTTGAAACGCCAAAAGTTGAAACACCAAAGGTTGAAACACCAAAGGTTGAAACACCAAAAGTTGAAACACCAAAGGTTGAAACGCCAAAAGTTGAAACACCAAAGGTTGAAACGCCAAAAGTTGAAACACCAAAGGTTGAGGCACCAAAGGTTGAGGCACCAAAGGTTGAGGCACCAAAAGTTGAGGCACCAAAAGTAGAAGCACCAAAGATAGAAGTACCAAAATCAAAGACACCAACTGAACAATCGACAAAAGAAACTTCACAAATTCCGACTTCTGTAGCAAGTAAGAGAGAGGAATTGCCTAATACAGGTACAGAAGATCATGCTAATCTTGTAGTCTTAGGACTTCTAGGAGTTTTGAGTGGATTTGGATTTCTTGCACACAAGAAAAAAGAAGTGGAGAAATAGTTTTTTCTAACCTATATTAGAAAAGGGCTCACATCTGTGGGCTTTTTCTCTTTGACAATCTTTTTGCTTTAATAATCTAAAAGATTAGAATTGTCAAAACAATCTGTCTAGGCTTGATTTTATCACTTATTTACTATAAAATGAGAAGGAAAAACGTCAAACTTTTATATTGCAAATAGGAGAAATCATGACAAAAACATTAAAACGTCCTGAGGTGCTCTCACCAGCAGGGACTTTAGAGAAGCTAAAGGTAGCTGTTCAATATGGGGCAGATGCTGTCTTTATTGGTGGCCAAGCCTATGGTCTTCGTAGCCGTGCCGGAAACTTTACCTTTGAACAGATGGAAGAAGGTGTCCAGTTTGCGGCTAAATACGGTGCCAAGGTCTATGTAGCAGCCAATATGGTCATGCACGAGGGCAATGAAGCGGGTGCTGGGGAATGGTTCCGTAAACTGCGGGACATTGGCATTGCAGCGGTCATCGTGTCCGACCCTGCTCTCATCATGATTGCAGCGACAGAAGCGCCTGGTCTTGAAATTCACCTTTCCACCCAAGCCAGTGCCACTAACTATGAGACGCTTGAGTTCTGGAAAGACCTGGGCTTGACTCGTGTCGTTTTGGCGCGTGAGGTTTCTATGGAAGAATTAGCTGAAATCCGCAAACGTACAGATGTTGAGATTGAAGCCTTTGTTCATGGAGCCATGTGTATTTCTTACTCTGGTCGCTGTACTCTTTCAAACCACATGAGTATGCGTGATGCTAACCGTGGTGGTTGTTCTCAGTCTTGCCGTTGGAAATACGATCTATACGATATGCCCTTTGGTCAAGAACGTAAGAGTCTTAAAGGTGAAATTCCAGAAGAATTTTCAATGTCAGCCGTTGACATGTCTATGATTGACCATATCCCAGATATGATTGAAAACGGTGTGGACAGTCTGAAGATCGAAGGACGTATGAAATCTATTCACTATGTTTCAACGGTGACCAACTGTTATAAGGCGGCTGTGGATGCTTATCTTGAAAGTCCTGAGAAATTTGAAGCCATCAAACAGGACTTGGTAGACGAGATGTGGAAAGTGGCCCAACGGGAACTAGCAACAGGTTTCTATTACGGAACGCCAACGGAAAATGAGCAGTTGTTTGGGGCCCGCCGCAAGATTCCTGAGTACAAGTTTGTTGCAGAGGTGGTTGCGTATGATGATGCGACTCAAACGGCAACCATTCGTCAACGGAATGTCATCAACGAAGGCGACCAAGTGGAGTTTTATGGACCAGGTTTCCGTCATTTTGAAACTTATATCGAAGATTTGCATGATGCCAAGGGCAATAAAATCGACCGTGCTCCGAATCCAATGGAACTCTTGACCATTAAGGTTCCACAACCTGTTCAAGCAGGGGACATGGTCCGCGCTCTCAAGGAAGGTCTTATCAATCTCTATAAGGAAGATGGGACCAGCGTCACAGTTCGTGCTTAATAATCGTGCAGGAGATGGAAGCTTTTCGATTAATTCTACTTACTAAAAGAGCGTTAGGTTAAAGAAAAATATATCAATTTTCCTCCGAGATTTCATCTCGGATTTTCATTATTTTTCAGAAAGACCTAGATAATGGAGGGATTTATTACAAGTTTTTTACAAAGTTTTCTATATAATAGACTCAAAAATAGTGAAATTGTAAATAATTTTCATTAAACGCTTTCAACGTTATAAAAAAGTTGACAAATCCAATTTTTAGGACTAAACTAAGTAAGTAAATTTTAATTAAAAGGAGAATTCGTCATGAATTTAACATTTTTCGGTCTATGTCTTGCCTGTATGGGTGTATCCCTTGGTGAAGGGTTATTGATGAATGGTTTGTTGAAATCAGTAGCTCGCCAACCAGATATTATCGCTGAGTTTCGTAGCTTGATGTTTTTAGGGGTTGCCTTTATTGAAGGAACTTTCTTCGTAACTCTTGTCTTCTCATTTATTATTAAATAACGAAATATAAATTGGAGAAGGGAGAATGTTAGATGGAAGAAAGTATCAATCCAACCATCAATATTGGTCCTGTTACCTTTGATTTAACTTTGACAGCCTTGACTTTGCTGTCTGTGTTTCTGATTTTTACATTTATCTATTGGGCAAGTCGTAATATGACATTGAAACCCAAAGGTAAACAAAATGTACTAGAGTATCTCTATGATTTTGTAATTGGATTTACAGAACCTAACCTTGGTTCCCACTACATAAAAGATTACTCACTCTTTTACTTATGCTTATTTCTTTTTATGGTCATCGCCAATAATCTTGGTTTGATGGCTAAACTTCAAACAACAGATGGGACAAACCTTTGGACATCGCCAACTGCAAATCTTTCATTTGACCTTGTCTTGTCTTTCTGTATTATTGTGATGGCGCACATTGAGGGGATTCGTCGTCGTGGGATTAAACAATACCTAAAAGGTTTTGTAACTCCTGCATTTATGACACCGATGAATCTACTTGAAGAGGTCACGAATTTCCTTTCTCTTGCTTTGCGGATTTTTGGGAATATCTTTGCAGGTGAAGTAATGACAAGCTTGCTTCTCTTACTTTCACATCAGGCTATTTTTTGGTATCCAATCGCATTTGGGACAAACTTAGTTTGGACTGCATTTTCCGTGTTCATTTCTTGTGTACAGGCCTATGTCTTTACACTATTATCCTCTATGTACCTAGGAAATAAAATTAATGATGAAGAGTAGAAAGGAGTAACTGATGCACGTAACAGTAGGTGAATTAATTGGTAATTTTATTTTAATCGCTGGCTCTTTTATCCTTTTGCTAGTCTTGATTAAAAAATTTGCATGGTCTAATATTACAAGCATTTTCGAAGAAAGAGCTGAAAAAATTGCTTCAGATATTGACAGAGCCGAAGAAGCCCGTCAAAAAGCAGAAGTATTGGCTCAAAAACGCGAAGATGAATTGGCTGGTAGCCGTAAAGAAGCTAAGACAATCATTGAGAATGCGAAAGAAACAGCTGAGAAAAGTAAGGCTAGTATTTTAGCAGATGCTAAACTAGAAGCAGGACGCTTAAAAGAAAAAGCAAACCAAGAAATTGCTCAAAACAAAGCTGAAGCTTTACAAAGCGTTAAGGGTGAGGTGGCAGATTTGACAATCAGCTTGGCTGGTAAAATCATCTCACAAAACCTTGATGGTCATGCCCATAAAGAACTCATTGATCAGTATATCGATCAGCTAGGAGAAGCTTAATGGACAAGAAAACAGTAAAGGTAATTGAAAAATACAGCATGCCTTTTGTCCAATTGGTACTTGAAAAAGGAGAAGAAGACCATATTTTTTCAGACTTGACTCAAATCAAGCAAGTTGCTGAAGAAACAGGTTTACCTTCTTTTTTAAAAAAAGTGGCAGTAGACGAGTCTGACAAGGAAAAAACGATTGCTTTCTTCCAAGACTCTGTGTCACCTTTATTGCAAAACTTGATCCAGGTTCTTATCTACAATCTACAAGCAAATCTTTTTTATGATGTGCTTGTAGATTGTTTGAACCGACTTGAAAAAGAAACAAATCGATTTGAAGTGACGATTACTTCTGCTCATCCTTTAACAGATGAACAAAAGAGTCGATTGCTCCCTTTGATTGAGAAAAAAATGTCTCTGAAAGTAAGGAGTGTAAAAGAACAAATCGATGAAAGTCTCATTGGTGGTTTTGTCATTTTTGCCAATCACAAGACAATTGATGTGAGTATTAAACAACAACTTAAAGTTGTTAAAGAAAATTTGAAATAGAAAGTGGTGTTCTTTTGGCAATTAACGCACAAGAAATCAGCGCTTTAATTAAGCAACAAATTGAAAATTTCAAACCCAATTTTGATGTGACTGAAACAGGTGTTGTAACCTATATCGGGGATGGTATCGCGCGTGCTCACGGCCTTGAAAATGCCATGAGTGGAGAGTTGTTGATTTTTGAAAACGGCTCTTATGGTATGGCTCAAAACTTGGAGTCAACAGATGTTGGTATTATCATCCTAGGTGACTTTACAGATATCCGTGAAGGCGATACAATCCGCCGTACAGGTAAAATCATGGAAGTCCCAGTAGGTGAAAGTCTCATTGGTCGTGTTGTGGATCCACTAGGTCGTCCAGTTGACGGTCTTGGAGAAATCCACACAGATAAAACTCGTCCAGTAGAAGCGCCAGCTCCTGGTGTTATGCAACGTAAGTCTGTATCAGAACCATTGCAAACTGGTTTGAAAGCTATTGACGCCCTTGTACCGATTGGCCGTGGTCAACGTGAGTTGATTATCGGTGACCGTCAGACAGGGAAAACAACCATTGCGATTGATACAATCTTGAATCAAAAAGGTCAAGATATGATCTGTATCTACGTAGCGATTGGACAAAAAGAATCAACAGTTCGTACACAAGTAGAAACACTACGTCAGTACGGTGCCTTGGATTATACAATCGTTGTGACAGCCTCTGCTTCACAACCATCTCCATTGCTCTTCCTAGCTCCTTATGCTGGGGTTGCCATGGCAGAAGAATTTATGTACCAAGGGAAACATGTTTTGATTGTTTATGATGATTTATCAAAACAAGCGGTAGCTTATCGTGAACTGTCACTCTTGCTTCGTCGTCCTCCAGGTCGTGAAGCTTTCCCAGGGGATGTTTTCTACCTTCACAGCCGTTTGCTTGAGCGCTCAGCTAAAGTTTCTGATGAACTTGGTGGTGGCTCAATTACTGCCCTACCATTTATCGAGACACAAGCAGGAGATATCTCTGCCTATATCGCAACCAACGTGATTTCAATCACTGATGGACAAATCTTCCTTGGTGATGGTCTCTTCAATGCGGGTATTCGTCCAGCCATCGATGCGGGTTCATCTGTATCTCGTGTAGGTGGTTCTGCACAAATCAAAGCCATGAAAAAGGTTGCTGGTACACTTCGTATCGACCTTGCTTCATACCGTGAGTTGGAAGCCTTCACTAAGTTTGGTTCTGACTTGGACGCAGCAACACAGGCTAAGTTGAACCGTGGACGTCGTACAGTTGAAGTCTTGAAACAACCAGTTCACAAACCATTACCTGTTGAGAAACAAGTGACCATTCTCTATGCTTTGACACATGGTTTCTTGGATACTGTTCCAGTAGATGAAATTGTTCGTTTTGAGGAAGAGTTCCATGCCTTCTTTGATGCTCAACATCCAGAGATTTTGGAAACCATTCGTGATTCAAAAGACTTGCCAGAAGAAGCAGTCTTGGATGCTGCGATTACAGAGTTTCTCAATCAAACCAGCTTCCGATAAGAATAGAGGTGTCAGATGGCAGTATCTCTAAATGATATTAAAACAAAAATCGCCTCAACAAAAAATACGAGTCAAATCACCAATGCCATGCAAATGGTATCAGCTGCTAAACTCGGTCGTTCTGAAGAAGCGGCTCGCAACTTCCAAGTTTATGCTCAGAAGGTTCGTAAACTGTTGACAGATATTCTGCATGGTAACGGATCTGGTGCTTCAACCAATCCGATGTTGATTAGCCGACCAGTTAAGAAGACGGGGTATATCGTCATTACTTCAGACCGCGGTTTGGTTGGAGGTTATAATTCCTCTATTCTGAAAGCCGTTATGGAGCTGAAAGAAGAATACCATCCAGACGGTAAAGGTTTTGAAATGATCTGTATTGGTGGAATGGGAGCTGATTTCTTTAAAGCTCGTGGTATTCAACCACTTTATGAACTACGTGGCTTGGCAGATCAACCAAGCTTTGATGAAGTTCGTAAGATTATTTCAAAAACTGTTGAAATGTACCAAAATGAACTTTTTGATGAACTCTATGTCTGCTATAACCACCATGTCAATACGCTAACCAGTCAAATGCGTGTGGAGCAAATGCTTCCAATTGTTGACTTGGATCCAAATGAAGCGGATGACAGTTACAGTTTGACCTTTGAGTTGGAAACTAGTCGAGAAGAAATTTTGGAGCAGTTGTTGCCTCAATTTGCAGAAAGTATGATTTATGGTGCTATTATCGATGCTAAGACAGCTGAAAATGCTGCTGGTATGACAGCCATGCAAACAGCGACAGATAATGCTAAGAAAGTCATTAATGATTTGACAATTCAGTATAACCGTGCCAGACAGGCGGCGATTACACAAGAAATTACAGAAATCGTAGCAGGAGCTAGTGCCTTAGAATAGGCACTAGTCCAGCTCGTATGAAAATGAACTTAGGACCTAGTTAAGCTAGGGACCGACAGTATCTTATATAGAATAGGAGAAGGAGATGAGTTCAGGTAAAATTGCTCAGGTTATCGGTCCCGTTGTAGACGTCTTGTTTGCAGCAGGGGAAAAACTTCCTGAGATTAACAATGCACTTGTCGTCTACAAAAATGACGAAAGAAAAACAAAAATCGTCCTTGAAGTAGCCTTGGAGTTGGGAGATGGTATGGTCCGTACTATCGCCATGGAATCAACAGATGGGTTGACTCGTGGAATGGAAGTGTTGGACACAGGTCGTCCAATCTCTGTACCAGTAGGTAAAGAAACTTTGGGACGTGTCTTCAATGTTTTGGGAGATACCATTGACTTGGAAGCTCCTTTTACAGAAGATGCAGAGCGTCAGCCAATTCATAAAAAAGCTCCAACTTTTGATGAATTGTCTACCTCTTCTGAAATCCTTGAAACAGGAATTAAAGTTATCGACCTTCTTGCCCCTTACCTTAAAGGTGGTAAAGTTGGACTTTTCGGTGGTGCCGGAGTTGGTAAAACCGTCTTAATCCAAGAATTGATTCACAACATTGCCCAAGAACACGGTGGTATTTCAGTATTTACCGGTGTTGGGGAACGTACTCGTGAGGGTAATGACCTTTACTGGGAAATGAAAGAATCAGGCGTTATCGAGAAAACAGCCATGGTATTTGGTCAGATGAATGAGCCACCAGGAGCACGTATGCGTGTTGCACTTACTGGTTTGACAATTGCTGAATACTTCCGTGATGTAGAAGGCCAAGACGTGCTTCTCTTTATCGATAATATCTTCCGTTTCACTCAGGCTGGTTCAGAAGTATCTGCCCTTTTGGGTCGTATGCCATCAGCCGTTGGTTACCAACCAACACTTGCTACGGAAATGGGTCAATTGCAAGAGCGTATCACATCAACCAAGAAGGGTTCTGTAACCTCTATCCAGGCTATCTATGTGCCAGCGGATGACTATACTGACCCAGCGCCAGCAACAGCCTTCGCTCATTTGGACTCAACAACTAACTTGGAACGTAAGTTGGTACAATTGGGTATCTACCCAGCCGTTGACCCACTTGCTTCAAGCTCACGTGCCTTGGCACCTGAAATCGTTGGAGAAGAGCACTATGCAGTTGCTGCTGAAGTAAAACGCGTTCTTCAACGTTACCATGAATTGCAAGATATCATTGCTATCCTTGGTATGGATGAGCTTTCTGATGAAGAAAAGACCTTGGTTGCTCGTGCCCGTCGTATCCAGTTCTTCTTGTCACAAAACTTCAACGTTGCGGAACAATTCACTGGTCAGCCAGGTTCTTATGTTCCAGTTGCTGAAACTGTTCGTGGCTTTAAGGAAATCCTTGATGGAAAACACGACCACTTGCCAGAAGATGCCTTCCGTGGGGTTGGTTCTATCGAAGATGTGATTGCAAAAGCTGAAAAAATGGGATTTTAAGAGGTGATCTATGGCTCAGTTAACTGTCCAGATCGTGACACCAGATGGTCTCGTCTATGATCACCATGCCAGCTTTGTATCAGTTCGAACTCTGGATGGTGAGATGGGAATCTTGCCACGACATGAAAATATGATTGCAGTTTTAGCAGTTGATGAGGTTAAGGTTAAACGTGTAGATGATGAAAATCACGTGAACTGGATTGCAGTGAACGGAGGCGTTATCGAAGTTGCTAATGGTGTTATCACAATCGTTGCTGACTCTGCAGAACGGGCTCGTGATATCGACGTTAGTCGTGCAGAACGTGCCAAACTTCGAGCAGAGCGTGAAATTGAAGAAGCACAAGACAAACACTTGATTGACCAAGAACGTCGTGCGAAGATTGCACTGCAACGTGCCATTAACCGTATTAATGTCGGAAATAGACTATAAGAAAAAAATGAACTTGAGTTACCAAGTTCATTTTTTATGTTTTCTTAAGGGGCAAAACTGATGCAGACTGCTTCTGGGACATGGAAGTCATTAGAAAGTTCTGCTAGACGTCCAGTTTCAGAATTGCGTTTAAAGACAGTTGCATTGTCAGAGTCCTGATGGACAGCAATGACAAATTCTTGATCCGGTGTCAAATCAAAATCACGTGGAGTCTGACCATGTGTCGGAACGATTTCTAACAACTCTAAGCTACCGTCCGCAAGAATTGTATATACTGCGATAGAATCATGACCACGGTTAGAGGCGTAGAGGTATTTACCATCTTTAGAGAGACGAATAGCAGCAGTACCATTAAAGCCTTCATAACCGTCTGGTAGAGTTGAAATGACTTGCATGCGTTCAAATTCGCCAACACCATCGTAGATTAGAACTTCGATAGTGCTATTGAGTTCACAAATGAGATAAGCGATTTTATAATGGTTATGGAAAATAATATGGCGTGAGCCTGCTCCTGGCTGGCTATGATAGGTATAGAGCTTAGATAATTTTCCTTCTGAATCAAGATCGTAAGTAATTACTTGGTCAGTACCCAAGTCGCAAGTCACTAGATAGTGGTCAGGTGTTAAGTCTGCATAGTGAACATGGGGGGAAGCTTGATTTTCATGTGGACCTTGGCCACTATGTTGATCTACATCACTAAGTAGAAGACGACCATCTTCCTGACGTTTATAAACAAGGACCTGTCCTTTATGGTAGTTGGCCGCATAAACCAAATCACGCTTTTCATCAACGGCAACATAACAGTGGGGTGCTCCCTCTTCCACGACATGATTTAATAAGGTCCCGTCAGTTTGATAGGCAGCGATTCCTCCCTTATCGTCTTGACTACCAACAGTGTATAAATGTTGGTGCTGGTCAAAGGCAAGGTAGGTCGGACTTGGCTCAGCTGCAAAAAGTTCTAGATTTGAAAGCAGACCAGTTTCTGTATCAAAGTCTGCCTTGTAAATCCCTTGAGAAGTCCGACGTGTATAAGTTCCAAAATAAACAGTTTCTTTCATAACTTTACCTCTATATAAAGATAAGACTATTATATCACAAAAACAAGCCAATTAAAGACATCCAATTAGATGTAAGCACTTTAAAAAAATAATTAATTGTTTTTTTGAAAAATATAATAATATTGAGATTGCTTTCCTTACTTTTCTTCTTAAAAGTGCTATAATGAATTCATAAAATGTTTAAAGGAGTCCTTACTATGAAAAAACGAGTTTTTCTAGCAGCAGGAGTTGCTGTACTCTCGGCAGCTGTCCTAGCAGCGTGTTCATCTGGTAATGCTAATAAAGAAGCAAATAAACCAGTTACTTATGCCTATGTATTTTCATCAGATCCTTCGACTCTGGATTATACAGTTTCTGGAAATGTCAGCACTAAACAGGTCACAGGTAACGTTATTGACGGTTTGCTTGAAAATGACCAATATGGGAATCTTGTTCCATCAGTTGCAGAAGATTGGACTGTTTCCAAAGATGGTTTGACCTATACTTATAAAATCCGTCAGGGTATCAAATGGTATACCAATGAGGGGGAAGAGTATGGTGAAGTCAAGGCTCAAGACTTTGTGACTGGTCTGAAACACGCAGCAGATAAGAAATCAAAGGCTCTTTATCTTGTACAGGATTCTATCAAAGGATTGGATGACTATGTAAATGGGAAAACAACAGATTTTTCTAGTGTTGGGGTAAAAGCAACTGACGATTATACTGTAGTCTATACTTTGAACCATCCAGAATCTTTCTGGAATTCAAAAACAACAATGGGAGTCCTTGCACCAGTTAATGAAGACTTTTTAGCTTCTAAAGGAGATGACTTTGGTAAGCCCACTGATGTTACGAGCATTCTCTACAACGGTCCTTATCTCCTCAAGGGTCTTACATCTAAGTCTTCTATCGAAATGACCAAAAATCAAAACTACTGGGATAAACAAAATGTCTTTATTGATGATATCAAGTTATCCTTCTTTGATGGTCAAGATGCAGACTCTCTAGGACGCGGTTTTGATGAGGGACACTATCCAGCTGCACCACTCTTTAAAAACTCTGCTAACTATGAACGTCTAAAAGAAAAATACAAGGATAATATTGTGTATGGTCAACAGCGTGGAGGAGTTTTTTATATCTCAACCAATATCGACCGTGTAAATTACAATCACACTGCTAAAACAAGTGATGCAGAAAAAACTTCTACTAAGAAAGCCTTGTTAAACAAAGATTTCCGTCAAGCCTTGGCTTTTGCGGTAGATCGTAAAGCAGGGATCTCTCAAGTATTTGGTGATGAAGTAGGACCTCGTAAGTTACGGACAAGTTTCACTCCTCCAACATTTGTTCAAGTAGGAGATCAAACATTTGGTCAAGTTACTAAGACAGAATTGGATAAATTGGATAATGTCTGGAAAGATGTCAGTCTTGATGATGCCCAAGATTCACTTCATAATGTAGACAAGGCTAAGGCTAAGTTTGAAGCTGCTAAGAAAACCCTTCAAGCTGATGGAGTACAGTTCCCAATTCATTTAGATTTGCCAATTTCTTCATCAAATCCAGATTTTATTCGTCAGGTTCAGTCTTATAAACAATCTATTGAGGAAGCATTAGGCTCTGACAATGTAGTTGTTGATATTCAACAAGTTTCTGATGACGAATTGGGCAGTATGACTGTTCTAGCTACTTCTAATGCCAATACCGATTGGGATATTAATGCAGTCAGTGGTTGGAGTCCAGACTTTGCTGATCCATCGACTTATCTAGATGTATTTGATCCAACTTCAGGTCCAAGTCTCCTAAGTGCTCTTGGTGTAGCACCAGGAACAGACAATCCAGTCATTAAAACAGTTGGATTGGATAAATACAAAGAATTGATTGATGATGCAAACAGTGAGAAAACGGACCTTCAAAAACGTTATTCTAAATATGCTAAGGCTCAAGCTTGGTTGTCAGATAGTTCACTTGTTATTCCAGTATACTCTGATGGTGCTCAAATGCTCGTGACTAAAAATGTTCCTGGCAGTGGTGCAGGTGGCTGGGTAGGTGATAAGACCAGTGAAAATAGCTACAAGTATCTGAAAATTCAAGATAAGATAGTCACTACTAAAGAAATGGATGAGTTCCGCAAGAAATTTGCTGATGAAAAAGCCAAATCCAATGCTGATTATCAGAAGAACTTAGACCGTCACATTCAAGACTAATCGAATCTCCTCTTTTGAGGAGATTTTTTATGTCGCGGTCTCCATGTAAGCACTTTAAAAAAGAGTTATTTTGATTTAAAAATGGTATAATGAGAGAACAATAGAAAGGAAGTATTTATGGAGCAAAAAGAGAAACATTTTAGCTTATCTTGGTTTTTCAAGTGGTTTTTGGATAACAAGGCAATTACGGTATTTTTGGTAACCTTATTATTGGGACTCAATCTGTTTATTTTAAGCAAGATTAGTTTTCTATTTTCACCTGTTTTAGACTTTTTGGCAGTCGTGATGTTGCCAGTCATTCTATCTGGTTTACTATACTATTTGTTAAATCCTATTGTTGATTGGATGGAGAAACACAAAATCAATCGTGTTATAGCGATTAGTATTGTCTTTGTCATCATCGCTCTCTTTATCATTTGGGGCTTGGCAGTAGCTATTCCAAATCTACAACGTCAAGTTTTAACATTTGCAAGAAATGTACCAATCTACCTTGAAGATGCTGATCGAGTTATTGATGATTTGGTAACTAAGCGTTTACCAGATGATTTCAGACCTCAGCTAGAACAAGTTTTGACAAACTTTTCAAGTCAGGCTACAGTTTGGGCAAGTAAAGTTTCTTCTCAGGCAGTCAACTGGGTAAGTGCCTTTATTAGCGGTGCTTCTCAAGTGATTGTTGCCTTGATTATCGTTCCGTTCATGCTCTTTTATCTCTTACGTGATGGAAAAGGCCTACGTCACTATTTGACCCAATTCATGCCAACGAAATTGAAAGAACCTGTTGGACAGGTTTTGTCAGATGTGAATCAGCAGTTGTCCAATTATGTTAGAGGGCAAGTAACAGTGGCTATTATTGTAGCAGTAATGTTTATCATCTTCTTCAAAATTATTGGTCTACGCTATGCGGTTACGCTGGGTGTTACTGCTGGTATCTTAAATCTGGTTCCTTATTTGGGTAGCTTCTTAGCCATGCTTCCTGCCCTAGTATTGGGCTTGATTGCTGGGCCAGTCATGCTTTTGAAAGTAGTGATTGTCTTTATCGTAGAACAAACTATTGAAGGCCGTTTTGTCTCTCCATTGATTTTGGGAAGTCAATTAAACATCCATCCCATTAATGTTCTCTTTGTTTTGTTAACTTCAGGATCCATGTTTGGTATCTGGGGAGTCTTGCTCGGTATTCCAGTTTATGCCTCTGCTAAGGTTGTCATTTCAGCGATTTTTGAATGGTATAAGGTAGTCAGTGGCCTATATGAACTAGAAGGAGAGGAAGCTAAGAGTGAACAATAGTCAACAGATGTTACAGGCTTTGGAGGAGCAAGATTTAACCAAGGCTGAGCACTATTTCGTCAAAGCTTTAGAAAATGATCCAAGTGACCTTCTGTATGAGTTAGCCACTTATTTAGAAGGGATTGGTTTTTATCCTCAGGCCAAGGAAATTTACTTGAAAATTGTAGAAGATTTTCCAGAGGTTAATCTTAATCTAGCAGCTATTGCTAGCGAGGATGGTCAAATTGAAGAAGCCTTTGCCTATCTTGAGGAAATCAAATCTGACAGTGACTGGTATGTGTCGGCTTTGGCTCTTAAAGCAGACCTTTACCAGATGGAAGGTTTGACAGATGTGGCGCGTGAGAAATTATTGGAGGCCTTGACTTACTCAGAAGATCCTCTCTTGATATTGGGCTTGGCAGAGTTGGATAGTGAGTTGGAAAATTACCAAGAAGCTATTCAAGGCTATGCCCAGTTAGATAATCGTACTATTTATGAGCAAACAGGCATTTCTACCTATCAACGAATTGGCTTTGCCTATGCACAGTTGGGGAAATTTGAAACGGCTACAGAGTTTTTAGAAAAAGCCCTGGAGTTAGAATACGATGACCTAACAGCTTTTGAGTTGGCCAGTCTTTACTTTGATCAAGAAGAATACCAAAAAGCTGTCCTCTATTTTAAGCAGCTTGATACCATTTCTCCTGACTTTGAAGGCTATGAATATGGTTATAGTCAGGCCTTACATAAGGAACATCAAGTTCAAGAAGCCCTACGTATCGCTAAGCAAGGCTTAGAGAAAAATCCCTTTGAAACTCGCCTCTTGCTAGCTGCTTCACAATTCTCTTATGAATTGCATGATGCCAGTAGTGCAGAAAACTACCTCCTTACTGCTAAAGCAGACGCTGAGGATACAGAAGAAATCTTACTCCGTCTAGCTACTATTTATCTAGAGCAGGAGCGTTATGAAGATATTCTAGCCTTACAAAGTAATGAGCCAGAGAATCTTTTGACCAAGTGGATGATTGCTCGTTCTTATCAAGAGATGGACGATTTGGATACTGCCTATGAGCATTACCAAGAGTTGGCAGGAGATTTGAAAGACAATCCAGAATTTCTAGAACACTATATCTATCTCTTACGTGAACTGGGCTACTTTGAGGAAGCAAAAGTCAATGCGCAAGCTTACTTAAAACTGGTTCCAGATGATGTGCAAATGCAAGAACTATTTGAGAGATTGTAAGAATATATTTTTAAAAACTGTATCTAATCATTTTTGATAGATATAGTTTTTCTTTTTCAAAGAGAATTTTTTTACAAAAATTCTTGGTTATTTTGTTTATTTATGCTATAATAGGAACAATTATTTTTAGGAGGTGCAGTATGTCTTATTTGTTTGAGATATTACCGAGTTTATTGAGCGGTGCAAGCATGACTTTGCAGGTTTTTGCACTGGTCTTGATTTTTTCTATTCCCTTGGGCGTTTTGATTGCCTTTGCCTTGCAAGTCCATTGGAAGCCCCTCCATCATCTGATTAATATTTATATTTGGATTATGCGGGGAACACCCTTGCTCTTGCAATTAATCTTTATCTATTATGTGCTGCCAAGTATTGGGATTCGTTTGGATCGCCTTCCTGCGGCCATTATTGCCTTTGTTCTCAATTATGCGGCTTACTTTGCTGAAATCTTCCGTGGTGGGATTGATACCATTCCTAAAGGTCAATATGAGGCTGCCAAGGTCTTGAAGTTCAGTCCCTTTGCCACAGTTCGTTATATTATCTTGCCTCAGGTGACTAAGATTGTTCTTCCTAGCGTATTTAACGAAGTCATGAGTTTGGTCAAGGATACTTCTCTGGTCTATGCTCTAGGAATTTCAGATCTTATCTTGGCTAGTCGTACAGCTTCCAACCGTGATGCTAGCCTAGTTCCTATGTTCTTGGCAGGAGCTATTTACTTGATTTTGATTGGTATTGTGACCATTCTTGCCAAAAAAGTTGAGAAGAAGTACAGTTACTATAGATAGGAGGCTGCCATGTTAGAATTACGAAATATCAATAAAGACTTTGGTGAAAAGCAAATTTTGTCCAATTTCAGTCTAAAAATTCCTGAAAAGCAAATCCTGGCTATCGTTGGGCCTTCTGGTGGAGGTAAGACAACCCTCTTGCGCATGCTTGCAGGTCTGGAAACCATTGACTCAGGGCAAATCTTTTATAATGGAGTTCCTTTAGAACTGGATGAATTGGAGAAGCGGAATCTACTGGGATTTGTATTCCAAGATTTTCAACTTTTCCCTCATTTATCAGTTCTAGATAATTTGACCTTATCGCCCGTAAAAACGATGGGAATAAAGCAGCATGAGGCTGAGAATAAGGCGCGAGGGCTTTTGGAACAGTTAGGACTGGCTGGTCATGCAGATGCCTATCCTTTCTCATTATCTGGTGGGCAAAAGCAGCGGGTGGCCTTGGCGCGTGCTATGATGATTGACCCAGAAATCATTGGCTACGATGAACCAACTTCTGCTCTAGATCCAGAATTGCGCTTGGAAGTGGAAAAACTGATCTTGCAAAATAGGGAACTTGGAATGACGCAGATTGTGGTTACCCACGATTTACAGTTCGCTGAAAATATCGCGGATCAGATTCTCAAGGTTGAGCCCAAGTAGGAGGTGCCGATGACTAATAAGAAAATTGCTTTAGTATTGGTTTCACTCCTGACTCTCTTTTTAACAGCTTGTACTCAGAAGGCTAGTGATCCCAAGCAGGATAACTGGGATAAGTATCAAGAGCAGGGGACCATTACTATTGGTTTTGACAATACCTTTGTACCCATGGGATTTGAAGAAAAGAATGGCCAATATACAGGCTTTGATATTGACTTAGCACAAGCTGTCTCTGAAAAATTAGGTTTTAAGGTTCAATTTCAACCAATCGACTGGGATATGAAGGAGACAGAACTGCAAAATGGAACCATAGACGCTATCTGGAATGGCTATTCTGCCACTGATGAACGCCGAGGAAAGATTGCCTTTAGCATTCCATATATGGAAAATCAGCAAGTTCTGGTTGCGAAGAAAAGCCAGCAAATTCGTTCAGTAGAGGATATGAAGGATAAGACCTTGGGAGCCCAAGCCGGTTCCTCTGGTTATTTAGACTTTGAAGCCCAGCCAGATTTACTGAAAAATCGTGTCAAAGATCAGAAGGCTAATCAGTACCAGAGTTTTAATGAGGCCTTGATCGATTTGAAAAATGACCGGATTGATGCCTTGTTGATTGACCGAGTGTATGCTAATTATTACCTCCAGTCTGAGGGTATATTAAATAATTACAATGTCTTTTCAGCAGGATTTGAAAGTGAATCCTTTGCGGTCGGAGTTAGACCAGCTGATAAAAGATTATTAACAGCATTAAACCAGGCCTTTATTGAACTATACCAAGAAGGAAAGTTCCAGGAAATCAGCCAAAAATGGTTTGGAGAAGATGTAGCAACAAAAGAAGTGAAAGAAGGAATCTAAATGACGGTTTCTTCTTTTTATTTATAATATAAGAGTTAGATATCGCTTGACAGATTGATTATTGTTCGATAATATATTAAGCGGAAAGATAACATATCACTATATTTATTTGTAGTTTAAAGTTATTTTTTACATCAAAGCATCATATATTAACAATACATATTATGTTGGAGGAATCTATTTATGTTTAATTCTAAAGGACGATATGTTCGTCAATCGCAGGTGGAAAAATTCACACGTTACAGTATTCGTAAGGTTAGTTTTGGTGCGGCTAGTGTGGCTGTAGCTACTGGACTGTTTTTCCTTGGTGGAGGAAGCGTCCAAGCGGCTGAACAATTAACCAATTCAGAACATACAGAAGTTCAAAATCCTCAAAATCTAAATGATAAGTCCTCGGAAACCTCTAAGGAAGTTACTGGACAAGAATTTGTTACTGTTAAAGAGCCCGATGGACAAAATAATACTTCTGTAAAGGAGTCTGCTACTGACAAACAAGCCAGTGAAGCTGAAACTCCAAATGTAGTGACGGAAAAAGTTGCTATTAATACAGCATCGTTAGAAGATTTAGTTGCTAAAGCTGAAAGTAGATTGAGTCAATTAACTGAAGGAAAGAAAACAAAATCAGTCATTGATGATGCTAAAAATTTGGTTCATAAAGCAAAAGAGCTTTTAAATGATGATACAAAAACACAGTCAAACGTTGATGCACTTGCTAAACAACTTTCAAGTAGCCTTATCATTTTAAACAGTATCAATTCAGAAGCAACTGAAGAAGAAAAAGTAAACCAAAACCAAGATTCTAGAAATGGACAAGCTATCCCTGGTAAAGGGGAAAGTGAGTTTAGAGCTGATTCATCTAGTAACGGTGCTACAACTACAGGAACTAGTGATACAATCACACCAACAAATCCAGCGCAACCAACTGCGAAAAATATTATCGGAAGCACAAGTACAATATCACGAGAAAACTTTACTGGTTGGGATACTTATACAATGCCGTTCGGGAGTCGCCATCCAGGTCAAGGTGATTTAGGTGTTAATACTCCAGAGAAAATAGCAGATGCTGCTGACTTAGAGTTTAGAGTGTTCTCTGATCAAAGAGCTGGTACAAGACCTAGTCCTGGACCATCTAACTATACTTATGATGGTAAAGAGAGTGATGTAAAGGCTCGTATTGACTATGGATTGAAACTTCCTGCTGAAGAAGTCCAAAAAATTATAGAAGAAGCTCCACTATGGCGTGGAAAGCTAAGATATAATGGAACTAGTATTTCAAGTCAAATCCCAGCAACTTACTATGGAAATGGACCTTATGAATATCTGCTTTCTAGTATCTATAAACTTGGATATGAACAAGGTATTGATAAAGTATACATTAAAGATGTAAGTAAACGTATTGAAGTAACAGAAGCTGCTAAAAAGGCTGGTTGGACTGTTTCAGATTTCAATGTGTCCAATTTCCCGAATGGTTTATTTTATGACAAAGCAACAGATAGTGTGCAAGGGGTTGTAACACATAGAAGTCCATTTAACTATCAACAAGTAAAAGCTCGAGTAACGTTTAAAAATACTATTACTGGTAAAAGTGTTACGATTCCACTAGATGATCATAGATTTGGTGGAACAGCATGGAAAGATGGAACACCACCAACACTAGAAATTAACGATACTGTTAAAGAAGGGAAAGTTGGAGAAGCACTAACTGTTCCAGTAGAATATAGAGATGCTGGATCTTCGCATGCTGGGGTACCAAATGATAGAAGAGTTTCTTATACTTTAACGAATGAAAATGGAACCCCAATTGGACGTACAACTACAATTACAGAAACTGTAGGACGTGCTATTCTGGGTGTTTCTGGAGCGAAGATTACAGGAACGACAGGTACTGGTGCTGCTACTCCTACAGAATTAACAGGAAATGAGACAAAAATTCCAGGTGTAGGTTTTACAATTGCATCAGCTGATATGACTGAGAATAATCCGAATGGATTCAAAGGAACCCCAACTGAAGCTGGGATTTACAGAGTTTCAATTTATGCAAGAGATTATCAAGAGACAAATGCTAATGAGGCATACGCACACGCAACCTTTAAAATTGCACCTGAAGTGACAATAAAAAATATTCATGCTTACGATACAGAAGTTCCGATTACAATTTCTAAAGGGGCTTCAGAAGCGACAATTACATTACCAGATGGAACAAATACAGGGCACCTCTAAAAACTCCACTCTTATCACAAAAGAAAAAATCAACTGTATGTGTCTCATTTAGTTGGCACATTCA
>NZ_JAHZPT010000030.1:0-21872 GCF_019929545.1 Streptococcus mitis | reverse complement strand
TAATAACCTCATCTTATGATAAGGCTATTATCTCATATTTTGGTGTCCATTGGATAGGTTTTTAGAGGTGCCCAAAATAAACCGGAGGGAAATAAAATGAATAAAGGACTTACAACACAAGAGCAAATCGCACTAGCAAAAGAAATCTTACAAGTTAAGAATCGCAGAGAACGCTCACTTAAACTAGGAGAAATCCTAGATCGTGAAAAACTATCATCAGATGATATGTACGAATTGTATAACACACTATTGACAACAATTAGAGTTTACGGCGACGTTATCGGATTCGATGATAAAGATTTTCAAGAAATGGCTCTTACAATCTTAGTTCTTGAAAAGGTTGAAGAGGCTAAACAAGCTAGGGTAGCGTAGAGAGGTGTGGCTCCTCTCCTAGCTATTGCTCTAAGAGCAAAATAAAAAAGGAGGTAAGGCGAATGATGGAACACATCATAAAAAGCCTAGCAACCAAGGACACTGCAACCGTCATCTTGGTACTAGGCTTAACCAGAGAAGCACGTTTGTGGCACAAACAAATCTTAGAACACAAACGTAAGCTTCAAAACAAAAAGTAGAGAAAGGGGCGATGCCCCAACCTCTACTTGATAGTGTACCATCATTTGCCGTGAAAAGCAATGGATGAAAATGTTGGCTTAATAATCCTAGCAGGATTTGTGATTGTATCTTTTACTATCCGTCAGATAGTGAAGTACCGATGTTATAAAAAAGATAAGGAGTAGGAAGATGACTGAAGAAGAAATCGAATTATTGAAATTCTTATCGACAGACTACGGACGAGGGTATCTAGCTGGGTTAGCTAGTGGGCTTTCAATACTTTTGAAAATTTTAAAAAAAGCAGAGTAAGTTCTCCACTTTCAACGAATTATTTTGATAGCTTATCTACAACTTTTTGAAGTTCTGCGATTCCGTTAACTGCTTGAGTAAGTTTATTGACATCAAGTTCACCTGTGAAAAATTTTGAAGTGATATCTACTTGTTGGCTTTGTTTCAAGGCATCCAGTTTCAATTCATGTTCTTTTTCAAGTCTCTGTAACTCACTTTCAGCTTGTGTTTTTAATTCTTTTATTTTGGCGTTGGTTTGATGTTTATTAGTGAGATAAACAAGAAATGCAGGGACACATGAAGTTAAAAAAGTTATTGCAATTTGATTGAAATCCATAATTTTCTCCTTTCTATTGATTCTTTTGACTAAAACATGAGAGGTCTTAGTCAAGATATATTATAACCCAAACATATTTGGTTGTCAACATATTGTATAAGAAAGGATTTAATGTGCTTGAAAAGCACAACATATGGTGTTTTTAATGTGGGATGAAATTAAAAAACAATTAAAAATAAAAGGCTGGTCGATGTATCGTTTAGCTAAGGAATCGGGTGTCCATCCATCTAATTTTTCAAATCTGAAGGCTGGTAGGATGAAAGAGATGTCGTGGCCGAATATGTGCAAAATCGCTGATGCACTGAAAATCAGCTTAGATGAATTTAGATAAGGAGGTAAATATGAGACCAAGAAAATATCCGTACAAACAAAAACCACTCTTCCCTTCGACAAAAAGAGTGGTGAAAGCAATCAGAGGGCTTGAAGCGCTGAAAGAACACTATCTAAGCTTGCCTGAAGAATTGAAACCTAGAGCGAAAACTCTAGCTGGTGAAGAATCAGACTATGTTACTTATTATGATCTTGAGATTGTTTCATTCGAACTAAGACTTCGTTTTCGTGAGCTGCTAACATTCTTTGGCTCCATTATTAATTGGTGAAACGTTGTTAAATCAACGTTTTTTATTTTGAAGTTCTTTATAAAAACTAAAAAAATGAACTTAACGTTCAAAAATTAGACATAACAAATTAAAAAATATACCGACTTTTATCTCCCTGAATGATATAATGATTGTATATTGTGGATTTATTGTAATGTTGTGTTTGATTTTCAAAAAGAACAATTATCCAGAAAAAGAGGCTATGTAACATAGTTTTGAAATGATTCTTGAATTTGAACATTGGGTATAATTGAGTACGATGTTTAAAAAATTTTTGAATATAGACTTAGATACTTTATCTTGGTTGATAGAGTATTTACTTTAAAATACAAGAGGAAGCGGTTAAAAATTAAATAAACAAAAAATGATGTTTATTCGTGATGTTAGGTTTGATAAATCCAATCGTTCTAGTATTTTTATTTTTGGAGAATTACTCAAGAGGCTGAAGAGGACGGTTTGCTAAATCGTTAGGTCGGGTAACTGGCGCGAGGGTTCGAATCCCTCATTCTCCGTTAGAATAATCTTGAGATTTTCTAAAGAAACACTCTTAGGGACTTTTTCCAAGAGTAAATTTTATAAAGAGGTGTATTATGAAAAAAGTTAAGTTGCTTGGTATTTTAGCGCTCTCAGCAGTTGTCTTAGGTGCTTGTTCTTCAGTTCCGAGTCAGTCAGGGTCGAATTCTGACAAAACCGAACAAACTGATAAGAAAGAAGAATCAGTCAAAGAAAAAGTTACAAAAGATGCTGAAACTTTATTAGATGCAGTTTTGACTACTGATATTGCTAAGTTTAAAAAGATTTACGGCGAAACCTATGAAAAATGGACTGAGGCAGTATTTGCGGTTCAAACTAGTGAAAAGGTAAAAGATGATGGTCTTACACCAGCCTCTACCTATTCTGTTCAATGGCATGCTGATTTCCCTATTGAAACACCAGAAGAAACAATTACTGGTTTCTTAAAAGTAAGACGAAAAATGTTCCAGGAGATTGGTTCTTACTCTATTAAGGATGTTAAGTTAGACGAATCAGGGAGTTCAGCTACTGTAACTTTTACATCTAAAAAGTTGCATTCTAAGGGCTTGGCTTCTTCAACAAGAGACGTTTTAACTACTCTAATTGGAGGGATTGACAACTTAGGTAAGTACAATACTGCGGGATCAAATGTTGATATTAAACGTTACCAAACATTAATTTCATACTGGATTTTTGAGCATCTGTTTAGGCATGATTTTACTATCTATAATGATGTTGACCCTAACTTAGCGTATACACCATTTACTACTGGAGATTTTGATACTGAAATCAAATTAACCAAAGATAAGGATGGCAACTGGCTTATCTCTCAAGAGGATTATCGTACTCTAGCAACGGAGTTAATTGATAATACAGAAGGTTATGAGACTGTTGTCAGAAGCAATGTTTCAAAAACTAACGACAAAGATAAGTCTAGTGATAAATCGACAGGCAACTCAACAGATAAATCTTCAGGTAAAAAAGATAAAAGTAGTATCTGATAATTAGTTTAAAAAGTAAAGCAAGTAGTTTATAATAGCTACTTGCTTTATTTCGTTTTATTAGCAAAAAAGATACAACATTTGTTGCATCCCCAAAATAATTGTTCTTTTCTACGGAAGACATGGGATTCGAACCCACGCACGCTGTTACACGCCTACCGCGTTTCCAACACGGCCTCTTAAGCCTCTTGAGTAATCTTCCAATACTTACTCAAATAGTCTACCATAAAGGCTCTTATCTTGCAATAAAAATTCTGGAAATAAGAAAAATGATAGATTTTGAAAGAAAATGAAAAAAATGCTTGACTTTAAAAGAGAGTGTGATAGAATGAATAGTGTAAACGATAACAGGAGGTGGTTCGGTGTTAAAAACAGAGCGGAAACAACTGATTTTAGAGGAGTTAAATCAACATCATGTAGTTTCTCTAGAGAAATTAGTTAGTTTGCTAGAAACGTCAGAATCAACGGTTCGAAGAGATTTGGATGAGTTGGAAGCGGAAAACAAGCTTCGTCGCGTGCATGGTGGAGCAGAATTGCCCCATTCCTTGCAGGAAGAAGAAACCATTCAAGAAAAATCTGTCAAAAACCTTCAAGAGAAGAAATTGTTGGCTCAGAAAGCAGCCTCTCTCATTAAGGAACAAGATGTCATCTTTATCGATGCAGGAACAACAACTGCTTTTTTGATTCATGAATTGGTCAATAAGAATGTTACAGTCGTGACCAACTCGATTCACCATGCTGCTCAGTTGGTTGAAAAGCAGATTCCAACTGTCATGGTTGGAGGTGGTGTCAAGATGGCGACGGATGCTAGCATCGGAGGCGTTGCTCTTAACCAAATTAACCAATTGCACTTTGACCGTGCCTTTATCGGGATGAATGGTGTGGACGATGGCTATTATACGACTCCTGATATGGAGGAGGGAGCTGTGAAGCGAGCTATTTTGGAGAATGCCAAACAGACCTATGTCTTGGTGGATTCATCAAAAATTGGACAAACTTGCTTTGCTAAGGTAGCACCACTCAAACGAGCTATTGTTATCACAAGTCAAGGGCATGAGCTCTTGCAGGCTATTAAGGAGAAAACGGAGGTAATAGAAGTATGATTTATACAGTCACACTCAATCCATCCATTGACTATATCGTTCGTTTGGACCAAGTCCAAGTCGGTAGTGTCAATCGTATGGACAGTGATGATAAGTTTGCTGGTGGGAAAGGAATTAATGTCAGTCGTGTCTTGAAGCGCTTAGATATTCCAAATACAGCGACGGGATTTATCGGAGGCTTTACTGGTAAATTTATCACAGATACTTTGGCTGATGAAGAAATCGAGACACGTTTTGTCCAAGTGGCAGAAGATACTCGTATCAATGTTAAAATCAAAGCAGACCAAGAAACAGAAATCAACGGAACGGGTCCAACTGTTGAACCGGCTCAGCTAGAAGAATTGAAAGCTATTCTTTCAAGTTTAACTGCAGAAGACACGGTTGTATTTGCGGGTTCGAGTGCTAAAAACCTAGGAAATGTTATCTACAAGGATTTGATTGCCTTGACACGCAAGACTGGTGCGCAAGTCGTTTGTGACTTTGAAGGACAGACCTTGATTGATAGTTTGGACTACCAGCCACTTTTGGTCAAACCAAACAATCATGAACTTGGAGCAATTTTTGGGGTTAAACTCGAAAGTTTAGATGAAATCGAGAACTATGCTCGTCAGTTACTGGCCAAAGGAGCTCAAAACGTCATTATCTCCATGGCTGGGGACGGTGCCCTTCTTGTTACATCTGAGGGATCTTACTTCGCCAAACCTATTAAGGGAACAGTCAAAAATTCAGTTGGAGCTGGTGATTCTATGGTTGCTGGATTCACAGGTGAATTTGTTAAATCAAAAGACGCAGTAGAAGCCTTCAAATGGGGAGTTGCTTGTGGAACAGCAACTACCTTCTCGGATGACTTGGCAACGGCAGAATTTATTAAAGAAACATATGAAAAAGTTGAGGTAGAAAAAAGATGAAAATTCAAGACCTATTGAGAAAAGATGTCATGTTGCTGGATTTACAGGCGACTGAAAAAACAGCTGTCATTGAAGAGATGATTAAAAGTTTGACAGACCACGGTTATGTCACAGATTTTGAAACCTTTAAAGAAGGAATTTTGGCGCGTGAAGCTTTGACTTCCACTGGTTTGGGTGACGGAATCGCAATGCCTCACAGCAAAAATGCTGCTGTAAAAGAAGCGACTGTTCTCTTTGCTAAGTCAAACAAGGGTGTTGACTATGAAAGTTTAGATGGACAACCAACTGACCTCTTCTTCATGATTGCTGCTCCAGAAGGCGCCAATGATACTCACTTGGCAGCCTTGGCAGAATTGTCTCAATACTTGATGAAAGATGGCTTTGCTGATAAACTTCGTCAAGCAACATCAGCTGACCAAGTTATCGAACTTTTTAACCAAGCTTCAGAAAAAGCTGAGGAGCCAGTTCAAGCACCTACCAATGACTCTGGTGACTTTATCGTTGCTGTTACAGCTTGTACAACAGGTATTGCCCACACTTACATGGCTCAAGAAGCCCTTCAAAAAGTGGCTGCTGAAATGGGTGTTGGAATCAAGGTTGAAACCAACGGTGCTAGCGGTGTTGGAAACCAACTAACTGCTGAGGACATCCGCAAGGCTAAAGCTGTTATCATAGCTGCAGACAAGGCGGTTGAGATGGATCGTTTCGATGGCAAACCATTGATCAATCGTCCAGTTGCTGACGGTATCCGTAAAACAGAAGAATTGATTAACTTGGCTCTTTCAGGAGAAGCGGAAGTCTACCGTGCCGCTAATGGTGCAAAAGCTGCAACAGCCTCTAACGAAAAACAAAGCCTTGGTGGTGCCTTCTACAAACACTTGATGAGTGGTGTATCTCAAATGTTGCCATTTGTTATTGGCGGTGGTATCATGATTGCCCTTGCCTTCTTGATTGACGGCGCTTTGGGTGTTCCAAATGAAAAACTTGGCAATCTTGGTTCTTACCATGAGTTAGCTTCTATGTTCATGAAAATTGGTGGTGCAGCCTTTGGATTGATGCTCCCAGTCTTTGCAGGTTATGTTGCCTACTCTATCGCTGAAAAACCAGGTTTGGTAGCAGGTTTCGTGGCTGGTGCTATTGCTAAAGAAGGTTTTGCCTTTGGTAAAATTCCTTATGCCGCAGGTGGTGAAGCAACTTCAACTCTTGCAGGTGTCTCATCTGGTTTCCTAGGTGCCCTTGTTGGTGGATTTATCGCAGGTGCTTTAGTTCTTGCTATCAAGAAATACGTTAAAGTTCCTCGTTCACTTGAAGGTGCAAAATCAATCCTTCTCTTGCCACTTCTTGGAACAATCTTGACTGGATTTGTCATGCTAGCTGTGAATATCCCAATGGCGGCAATCAACACTGCTATGAATGACTTCCTAGGCGGTCTTGGAGGAGGTTCAGCTGTCCTTCTTGGTATCGTTCTTGGAGGAATGATGGCTGTCGATATGGGTGGACCAGTCAATAAAGCGGCTTATGTCTTTGGTACAGGTACGCTTGCAGCAACTGTTTCTTCAGGTGGTTCTGTGGCTATGGCAGCAGTTATGGCTGGAGGAATGGTGCCACCACTTGCCATCTTTGTCGCAACTCTTCTCTTTAAAGACAAATTTACTAAGGAAGAACGCAACTCTGGTTTGACAAACATCATCATGGGCTTGTCATTTATCACTGAGGGAGCGATTCCGTTTGGTGCAGCTGACCCAGCTCGTGCGATCCCAAGCTTCATCCTTGGTTCAGCAGTAGCAGGTGGACTCGTTGGTCTTACTGGTATCAAACTAATGGCGCCACACGGAGGAATCTTCGTTATCGCCCTTACTTCTAATGCTCTTCTTTACCTCGTGTCTGTCTTGGTAGGAGCAATCGTAAGTGGTGTAGTCTATGGTTACCTACGCAAACCACAAGCATAAAAAATAGAAAAATGAAAAGATTGTACCGTTTGGTGCAGTCTTTTTCTCTTTCCGAAATGCCTGTGAAATATGGTATAATAGAAGAATGGCAAACAAGAATACAAGTAAAACAAGACGGAGACCGTCTAAAGCAGAACTCGAAAGAAAAGAAGCGATTCAACGAATGTTGATTTCGTTGGGAATCGCGCTTTTATTGATTTTCGCAGCCTTCAAATTAGGGGCTGCAGGTATCACCCTTTACAATCTAATTCGCTTGCTGGTGGGTAGCCTAGCTTATCTGGCAATATTTGGTATCCTGGTCTATCTCTTCTTCTTCAAGTGGATACGAAAACAGGAAGGACTCTTATCTGGATTTTTCACCATATTTGCTGGCTTGCTCTTGATTTTTGAGGCCTACTTAGTTTGGAAATATGGTTTGGATAAGTCGGTATTAAAAGGGACCATGGCTCAGGTTGTGACTGATCTGACTGGTTTTCGAACGACCAGTTTTGCTGGTGGAGGCTTGATTGGTGTTGGACTCTATGTGCCAACAGCCTTTCTCTTCTCAAATATCGGTAGTTACTTTATTGGTTCTATCTTGATTTTAGTGGGTGCTCTCCTAGTCAGTCCTTGGTCTGTTTACGATATTGCTGAATTTTTCAGTAGAGGCTTTGCCAAATGGCGGGAAGGGCATGAGCGTCGAAAAGAGGAACGCTTTGTCAAACAAGAAGAAAAAGCTCGTCAAAAGGCTGAGGAAGAGGCTAGATTAGAACGAGAAGAGGCTGAAAAAGCCTTACTCGATATGCCTCCTGTTGATATGGAAACGGGTGAAATTCTGACTGATGATGTTGTTCTTGACGTTCCTCCTGTTCCAGAAGAAGAGTGGGTGGAACCAGAAATCATCCTGCCTCAAGCTGAACTTGAATTCGCTGAACAGGAAGATGGCTCTGATGACGAAGATGTTCAGGTTGATTTTTCAGCAAAGGAAGCCCTCGAATACAAACTTCCAAGCTTACAACTCTTTGCCCCAGATAAACCAAAAGACCAGTCTAAAGAGAAGAAAATCGTTCGGGAAAATATCAAAATCCTAGAAGAAACCTTTGCTAGCTTTGGTATCAAGGTAACGGTTGAACGGGCCGAAATTGGGCCATCAGTGACCAAGTATGAAGTCAAGCCTGCAGTGGGTGTACGGGTCAACCGCATTTCCAATCTCGCAGATGACCTCGCTCTAGCCTTGGCGGCCAAGGATGTCCGTATTGAAGCACCAATCCCTGGGAAATCCCTAGTCGGTATCGAAGTGCCCAATTCTGAGATTGCGACTGTGTCTTTCCGTGAATTATGGGAACAATCTCAAACGAAAGCAGAAAATCTCTTAGAAATTCCTCTAGGAAAGGCAGTTAATGGCACCGCAAGAGCTTTTGACCTTTCCAAGATGCCCCACTTGCTAGTTGCAGGTTCAACGGGTTCAGGGAAGTCAGTAGCTGTTAACGGCATTATCGCTAGCATCCTCATGAAGGCGAGACCTGACCAAGTTAAATTTATGATGGTCGATCCCAAGATGGTTGAGTTGTCTGTTTACAATGATATTCCCCACCTCTTGATTCCAGTCGTGACCAATCCACGTAAGGCCAGCAAGGCTTTGCAAAAGGTCGTGGATGAAATGGAAAATCGTTATGAACTCTTTGCCAAGGTGGGAGTTCGGAATATTGCAGGTTTTAATGCCAAGGTAGAAGAGTTTAATGCTCAGTCTGAGTACAAGCAGGTTCCGCTACCACTCATTGTTGTAATTGTGGATGAGTTGGCTGACCTTATGATGGTAGCCAGCAAGGAAGTGGAAGATGCTATCATTCGTCTCGGACAGAAGGCGCGTGCTGCAGGTATCCACATGATTCTTGCAACTCAGCGTCCATCCGTTGATGTCATTTCTGGTCTGATCAAGGCCAATGTCCCATCTCGAGTGGCTTTTGCGGTATCATCAGGTACAGACTCGCGCACCATCTTGGATGAAAATGGAGCTGAGAAACTTCTTGGACGTGGAGATATGCTCTTTAAACCAATCGATGAAAATCATCCAGTTCGTCTCCAAGGATCCTTTATCTCGGATGATGATGTTGAAAGCATCGTAAACTTTATCAAGGCTCAGGCAGATGCGGACTACGATGAGAGTTTTGATCCAGGTGAGGTTTCTGAAAATGAAGGAGAATTTTCAGATGGTGAATCTGGTGGTGATCCGCTCTTTGAAGAAGCCAAGGCTTTGGTGATCGAAACCCAGAAAGCCAGCGCATCTATGATTCAGCGTCGATTGTCAGTTGGATTTAACCGTGCGACCCGTCTCATGGAAGAGCTTGAGATAGCAGGTGTCATTGGTCCAGCTGAAGGTACCAAACCAAGAAAAGTTTTACAACAATAAAAAAATAGCTTCTTTCCAAATTTGGAAGGAGGCTATTTTAGTGGTTATTGATTAGTTTTATTTTCCGAAGTTGGGGTATTGGACTGTTTTTCATTTTCAGTAGTAGGCTTACTTGGAGCAGGAGTAGTAGATTCCTGAGTTGCTGCTTTCTGCTCTTCTTTTTTCTCTTCCTTGACGCTGGATTTTGGTGTTTCTTCTTGTTGTGGTTTTTCTTGAGAAGTGTTATTTTCCTTATTAGGACTAGTGTTTTCCTGAGGGGATTCCTTTTGAATTTCTTTGACAATTGTTGTCGTCTGGCTTGTCGTAGGTTCTTTTTTAGTATTTTTGTTATTATCCAAGGCGTTCATGATAGTGATACTTGCGGTAATTAAGCCAAGAATACTACCGATAGTGGCGACGGTTTTTTGAAAGACTGTAAAGCCTTTTTTGATGTGTTCTGTTTTTGGTTTTGAAGTTCTACGATAATTAGACATACATTCTCTCCTTTAATTAAAATTTATTATACCGCATTTCTTTAAAAAAATCTTAAAAAAAGAGAAATTGCCCTTTCTTGTCGCAGGCTCCGTTTCATGATACAATAGAAGGAGTGATTTTAGAAAGCGTGAGAAAACATGATTTACTTTGATAATTCGGCGACGACCAAGCCCTATCCTGAAGCCCTTGAAACTTATATGCAGGTCGCTTCAAAAATTTTAGGAAATCCATCTAGTCTCCATCGTTTGGGAGACCAGGCAACACGAATCTTAGATGCTTCTCGGCAACAGATTGCAGATTTAATCGGTAAGAAAAGTGATGAAATCTTCTTTACTTCTGGTGGGACAGAAGGAGATAACTGGGTCATCAAGGGTGTGGCCTTTGAAAAGGCTCAGTTTGGAAAGCACATTATTGTATCAGCCATTGAACATCCGGCAGTCAAAGAGTCAGCCCACTGGTTGAAATCTCAAGGATTTGAAGTGGATTTTGCTCCAGTTGATAACAAAGGATTTGTAGATGTTGAAGCGTTAGAAGATTTGATACGACCTGATACGACCCTCGTTTCCATCATGGCAGTAAACAATGAAATTGGCTCGATTCAACCTATTCAAGCTATTTCAGAATTATTGACAGACAAGCCGACTATTTCCTTCCACGTTGATGCGGTTCAGGCACTTGCCAAGATTCCGACTGAAAAGTATCTGACAGAACGAGTGGATTTCGCGACTTTCTCTGGTCACAAGTTCCACGGAGTTCGTGGTGTTGGTTTTGTCTATATCAAGTCTGGCAAGAAGATCACGCCTCTTTTAACAGGTGGTGGTCAGGAACGTGATTACCGTTCGACAACTGAAAATGTGGCAGGGATTGCAGCGACAGCCAAGGCTCTTCGCTTGTCTATGGAAAAGCTAGATCTCTTTACTAGCAAGACTGGGCAGATGAAGGCAGTGATTCGTCAAGCACTTCTGGACTATCCAGATATTTTTGTCTTTTCAGATGAGGAAGACTTTGCCCCTCATATTCTGACTTTTGGAATCAAGGGTGTTCGTGGTGAAGTCATCGTTCACGCCTTTGAAGACTATGATATTTTCATCTCAACAACCTCTGCTTGTTCGTCCAAGGCAGGGAAACCAGCCGGAACCCTGATTGCCATGGGAGTAGATAAAGATAAGGCTCAGTCAGCTGTGCGTCTTAGCCTAGACCTTGAAAATGATATGAGTCAGGTCGAGCAGTTCTTGACCAAGTTAAAATTGATTTACAATCAAACTAGAAAAGTAAGATAGGAGCATTCATGCAGTATTCAGAAATTATGATTCGCTACGGTGAGCTGTCAACCAAGGGTAAAAACCGTATGCGTTTCATCAATAAACTTCGCAATAATATTTCAGACGTTTTGTCTATCTATCCCCAAGTTAAGGTAACAGCAGATCGCGACCGTGCCCACGCTTACCTCAATGGAGCAGATTACACAGCAGTAGCAGAATCGCTCAAACAAGTATTTGGAATTCAAAACTTTTCCCCTGTTTATAAGGTTGAAAAATCTGTAGAAGTTCTGAAGTCTACTGTCCAAGAGATTATGAAAGATATCTACAAGGAAGGCATGACCTTTAAAATCTCTAGTAAACGTAGCGACCACAACTTTGACTTGGATAGTCGTGAACTCAATCAAACACTTGGAGGAGCTGTTTTCGAAGCTATTCCAAATGTGCAAGCTCAAATGAAAAGTCCTGATATCAATCTTCAGGTGGAGATACGTGAAGAAGCAGCCTATCTTTCTTATGAAACCATTCGTGGGGCTGGTGGTTTGCCAGTTGGAACTTCAGGTAAAGGCATGCTTATGTTGTCAGGAGGGATTGACTCACCTGTAGCAGGTTATCTTGCATTGAAACGTGGAGTGGATATTGAGGCTGTTCATTTTGCCAGCCCACCATATACTAGTCCTGGTGCCCTTAAAAAAGCCCAAGATTTGACTCGTAAATTAACCAAGTTTGGGGGCAATATCCAGTTTATCGAAGTTCCTTTTACAGAGATTCAAGAGGAAATCAAGGCTAAAGCGCCAGAAGCTTACTTGATGACTCTAACTCGTCGCTTTATGATGCGGATTACAGATCGTATTCGTGAGGTACGAAATGGTTTAGTTATCATCAATGGGGAAAGTCTAGGTCAAGTAGCCAGCCAAACCTTGGAGAGCATGCAGGCTATCAATGCAGTTACCAACACTCCCATCATCCGTCCAGTTGTGACAATGGATAAGTTGGAAATCATTGACATTGCTCAGGAAATTGACACCTTTGAAATTTCTATCCAGCCTTTTGAAGACTGTTGTACCATTTTTGCGCCAGATCGTCCGAAAACAAATCCTAAGATTAAGAATGCGGAGCAGTACGAAGCGCGTATGGATGTTGAAGGATTAGTAGAGCGAGCAGTTGCTGGAATCATGATTACTGAGATTACACCGCAGGTTGAAAAAGATGAAGTGGATGACTTGATTGATAATCTCCTCTAATCAGAAAATCCAGAAGAATTTAGAAAAATAGATGAAAAAGTTAGTTTTTAATTCCAAAAATGGAAGCAAAACTAACTTTTTTTCTATAAATGTGATATAATAAAATAAAATTTTGAATATAGAGAGTTTTCTGACAATGAATCTATCCTACTTTTATTTAAAAATGAAAGAACACAAACTCAAGGTTCCTTATACAGGTAAGGAACGCCGTGTACGTGTTCTTCTTCCTAAAGATTATGAGAAAGACACGGATCGATCCTATCCTGTTGTTTACTTTCATGACGGGCAAAATGTTTTTTATAGCAAGGAGTCTTTCATTGGCCATTCATGGAAGATTATCCCAGCTATTAAGCGTAATCCTGATATCAGTCGCATGATTGTCGTTGCTATTGATAATGATGGTATGGGGCGGATGAATGAGTATGCGGCTTGGAAGTTCCAAGAATCTCCTATCCCAGGACAGCAATTTGGCGGTAAGGGCGTGGAGTATGCCGAGTTTGTTATGGAGGTGGTCAAGCCATTTATCGATGAGACCTACCGTACTAAAGCTGACTGCCAGCATACGGCTATGATTGGGTCTTCACTAGGAGGCAATATTACCCAGTTTATCGGTTTGGAATACCAAGACCAAATTGGTTGCTTGGGCGTCTTTTCATCTGCCAACTGGCTCCATCAAGAAGCCTTTAATCGCTACATCGAGCGTCAGAAACTATCGCCCGACCAGCGTATCTTTATCTATGTTGGAACAGAAGAAGCAGATGATACAGACAAGACCTTGATGGCTGGTAATATCAAGCAAGCCTATATTGACTCGTCGCTTTGCTATTACCATGATTTGATAGCAGGGGGAGTTCATCTGGATAATCTTGTCCTGAAAGTTCAGTCTGGTGCCATCCATAGTGAAATCCCTTGGTCGGAAAATTTACCAGACTGTCTGAGATTTTTTGCAGAGAAATGGTAAGTTAGAAAAGGAGAAAGCCAATGCATATTGAAAACCTTAGCCACTGGAGTGGTCACCTTAACCGTGAAATGTACCTCAATCGTTATGGGCATGCTGGGATTCCAGTTGTGGTCTTTGCTTCATCAGGTGGTAGTCACAACGAATACTATGATTTTGGCATGATTGATGCCTGTGCTTCCTTTATCGAGGAAGGCCGTGTTCAGTTTTTTACCCTGTCCAGTGTAGATAGTGAGAGCTGGTTGGCCACTTGGAAAAATGGGCACGACCAAGCAGAGATGCACCGTGCCTACGAGCGCTATGTGATTGAGGAGGCCATTCCTTTTATCAAGCATAAGACAGGTTGGTTTGATGGTATGATGACGACAGGTTGCTCGATGGGCGCCTACCATGCTGTCAATTTTTTCCTCCAGCATCCAGATGTCTTTACCAAGGTGATTGCTCTTAGTGGTGTTTACGATGCACGTTTCTTTGTCGGCGGTTACTACAATGACGATGCCATTTACCAAAACTCGCCAGTAGATTATATCTGGAACCAGAACGACGGCTGGTTTATTGACCGTTACCGTCAGGCAGAAATTGTGCTGTGTACGGGGCTTGGACCCTGGGAACAAGACGGTTTACCATCCTTTTACAAGCTCAAAGAAGCCTTTGACCAGAAACAAATTCCAGCCTGGTTTGCTGAATGGGGACACGATGTCGCCCACGACTGGGAATGGTGGCGCAAACAAATGCCTTATTTCCTTGGAAATCTCTATTTATAAAAGGAGTTACCTATGAATTACCTTGTTATTTCTCCCTACTATCCGCAAAACTTTCAACAGTTTACAATTGAACTAGCTAATAAAGGCATCACTGTCTTGGGAATTGGTCAAGAACCATACGAGCAATTGGATGAGCCTTTACGCAATAGCCTGACCGAGTATTTCCGTGTAGATAACCTTGAGAACATAGATGAAGTCAAACGTGCAGTTGCTTTTCTCTTTTATAAACATGGTCCAATTGATCGCATCGAATCCCACAATGAATATTGGCTAGAGTTGGACGCAAGTCTTCGTGAGCAATTCAATGTTTTTGGTGCCAAACCAGAGGATCTCAAAAAGACGAAATTTAAGTCTGAAATGAAGAAACTTTTCAAAAAAGCAGGCGTCCCCGTGGTACCTGGAGCTGTTATCAAGACGGAAGCAGATGTGGATCAAGCTGTGAATGAAATCGGCCTTCCAATGATTGCCAAACCTGACAATGGAGTGGGAGCATCAGCGACCTTTAAGCTTGAGACAGAAGACGATATCAATCACTTCAAGCAAGAATGGGACCATTCGACCGTTTATTTCTTTGAAAAATTTGTCACTTCCAGCGAAATTTGCACCTTTGATGGTCTTGTGGATAAGGACGGAAAAATTGTCTTTTCAACGACCTTTGACTACGCCTATACACCGCTTGATCTCATGATTTACAAGATGGACAATTCCTACTATGTGCTCAAGGATATGGATCCCAAATTACGTAAATATGGTGAGGCAATTGTCAAGGAATTTGGTATGAAAGAACGGTTCTTCCATATCGAGTTCTTCCGTGAAGGGGATGATTACATCGCCATTGAGTACAATAACCGCCCTGCAGGTGGTTTCACTATTGATGTTTATAACTTTGCTCATTCTTTGGATCTTTATCGTGGCTATGCTGCTATTGTCGCAGGAGAAGAGTTCCCAGTATCAGACTTTGAACCTCAATATTGTTTAGCTACATCCCGTCGTGCAAATGCTCACTATGTTTATTCTGAGGAGGACTTGCTTGCCAAATACAGCCATCAGTTCAAGGTTAAAAAAATCATGCCAGCGGCCTTTGCGGAACTTCAAGGGGATTACCTTTATATGCTGACAACTCCGAGTCGACAAGAAATGGAGCAGATGATTGCAGATTTCGGACAACGTCAAGAATAAGAACTCTCGGATTAAGGAAATGCACCTCCTTAATCCTTTTGTTTTAACAAGAGAAATAAAACCGCTTTCTCATACATTCTTTTAGAAAACCTGTTGCTAAAAGATATAAAAATTGATAGAATAAGGATTGTCTAAAAAATTTTAAGGAGAATCTATCAAATGGATTTCACATGGGCAATTAAATATGCCACTGAATTTTTGGCCACTGCTATTTTGATCATTCTTGGAAATGGTGCAGTTGCCAACGTTGAACTTAAAGGTACGAAAGGTCACCAAAGTGGCTGGATCGTTATCGCTGTTGGTTATGGTATGGGGGTTATGATCCCAGCCTTGATGTTTGGTAACGTATCTGGTAACCACATTAACCCAGCCTTCACTCTTGGACTTGCAATCAGCGGTCTCTTCCCTTGGGCACAAGTTGCACCTTATATTATCGCACAAGTTTTGGGTGCTATCTTTGGTCAAGCCTTGGTTGTGGCAACACACCGCCCATACTACTTGAAAACTGAAAATCCAAACAACATCTTGGGTACTTTCTCAACAATTTCAAGTTTGGATAATGGTACAAAAGAATCACGTTTTGCAGCAACTGTTAACGGTTTTGTAAACGAGTTTGTTGGTTCATTTGTTCTTTTCTTTGCAGCTCTTGGAATGACTAAAAACTTCTTTGGTGCTGAACTAGTATCAAAAGCACAAGCGGCTATCAATGCTCAAGTTGCACAAGCAACTACTCAAGGTCAAACAATTCCTCAAGAACAAGTAACAGCAGCACTTGACCAAGCTAAAGAACAAGTAGCGCCATTTATGACATCAGGTCTTGGAATTGCTCACTTGGCACTTGGATTCCTTGTTATGGCTTTGGTAACATCACTTGGTGGACCTACAGGGCCTGCCTTGAACCCAGCCCGTGACTTGGGACCACGTCTCCTTCATGCTTTCCTTCCAAAATCAGTTCTTGGTGAGCACAAAGGTGATTCAAAATGGTGGTATTCTTGGGTACCAGTAGTAGCACCGATCGCAGCAGCAATTGCGGCAGTAGCTATCTTCAAATTCCTTTACCTATAAGAAATTGAAACCGAGGAAATCCTCGGTTTTTTAGATGAAATTTTACGAAAAAAAGGTAAATCTGAGCATAATTTCTTGTAAAAAATTCTAAAATCCTTTAAAATAAAAGAGTTGGAGGAATTTATGAATGTAAATCAGATTGTACGGATTATTCCTACTTTAAAAGTTAATAATAGAAAATTAAATGAAACATTTTATATAGAAACCCTTGGCATGAAGGCCTTGTTAGAAGAGTCAGCCTTTCTGTCACTAGGTGATCAAACAGGTCTAGAAAAGCTGGTTTTAGAAGAAGCTCCAAGTATGCGCACTCGTAAGGTAGAGGGAAGAAAAAAACTAGCTAGATTGATTGTCAAAGTGGAAAATCCCTTAGAAATTGAAGGACTCTTATCTAAAACAGATTCGATTCATCAATTATATAAAGGTCAAAACGGCTACGCTTTTGAAATTTACTCTCCAGAAGCTGATTTGGTTTTGATTCATGCGGAAGATGACAGAGAAAATCTAGTAGAAGTAGGAGAAAAACCTGAGTTTCAAACAGATCTGGAGTCAATTTCTTTAAGTAAATTTGAGATTTCTATGGAATTACATTTTCCAACTGATATCGAAAGTTTCTTGGAAGTATCTGAAATTGGGGTGTCACTTGATTTTATCCCAGCTCAGGGTCAGGATTTGACTGTAGACAATACGGTTACTTGGGACTTATCTATGCTCAAGTTCTTGGTCAATGAACTAGATATAGAAAGTCTTCGTAAGAAGTTTGAGTCTACTGAATATTTTATTCCTAAGTCTGAAAAATTCTTCCTTGGTAAAGATAGAAATAATGTTGAATTGTGGTTTGAAGAAGTATGAAGTGGACCAAGATTATTAAAAAAATAGAAGAACAAATCGAGGCAGGGATTTATCCCGGAGCCTCTTTTGCGTATTTTAAGGGCAATAAATGGACGGAGTTCTATTTAGGACAGAGTGCCCCAGAGCATGGCTTGGATACTGAGCCGGGACTGGTTTATGACCTAGCTAGTGTCAGCAAGGTTGTTGGGGTTGGTACCGTTTTTACCTTCTTGTGGGAAAAAGGTCAATTAGATATTGACAGACCGGTAACCGATTTTTTACCTGAAAGTGATTATCCAGACATCACTATTCGCCAGCTCTTAACTCACGCAACAGATCTTGATCCTTTTATTCCCAATCGTGATCTTTTAACAGCACCTGAATTAAAGGAAGCGATGTTTCATCTTAAGAGACGAAGTCAACCAGCCTTTCTTTATTCGGATGTCCATTTTTTACTTTTGGGTTTTGTTTTGGAAAGAATCTTTAATCAAGACTTGGATGAGATTTTACAGGAGCAAGTCTGGAAACCTTGGGGAATGGCGGATACCCAGTTTGGGCCTGTTGAGCATGCTGTTCCAACAGTTAGAGGTGTCGAGGCAGGTCTGGTACATGATCCCAAGGCTCGCCTCCTAGGCAGACATGCAGGGAGTGCTGGTTTGTTTTCGACTGTAAAGGATTTACAAATCTTTTTAGAGAACTATTTAGCAGATGATTTTGCAAGAGATTTGAGTAAAAATTTTTCTCCTTTGGATGACAAGGAACGTTCTTTGGCATGGAATTTGGATGGAGATTGGCTAGACCATACGGGCTATACAGGTACCTTTATCATGTGGAATCGCCAGAAGCAAGAAGCGGCTATTTTCCTATCGAATCGTACCTATGAAAAGGATGAGAGGGCTCAATGGATTGTAGACCGCAATCAAGTGATGGACTTGATTCGCAAAGAAGAGTAAGGAGAGACATGTCAAACAGTTTAAAAGGGACTCTATTAACAGTTGTGGCTGGGATTGCTTGGGGCTTGTCAGGAACGAGTGGCCAATACCTGATGGCACACGGAATTTCGGCTCTGGTTTTGACCAACTTGCGTCTTTTAATCGCTGGTGGGATTCTCATGGTCTTGACTTATGCTACTGCAAAGGATAGAATGCTGGCCTTTTTAAAGGATAGAAAGAGTTTACTGTCTCTTCTCATTTTTGCTCTAATTGGTCTCTTCCTCAATCAATTTGCCTATCTAACTGCTATTAAGGAGACCAATGCAGGAACCGCGACGGTGCTTCAGTATGTTTGTCCTGTCGGGATTTTGATTTATAGCTGTATCAAGGATAAGGTGGCACCGACACTGGGAGAGATAGTTTCTATCATATTAGCCATTGGAGGGACCTTCCTGATTGCAACTCATGGGCAGTTGGACCAGTTATCCATGACACCTGCAGGTCTGTTCTGGGGTCTCTTTTCTGCTCTGACTTACGCACTTTATATCATTTTGCCCATAGCCTTGATTAAGAAGTGGGGGAGTAGTTTGGTCATTGGTGTGGGAATGGTCATAGCAGGTTCGGTCGCCCTTCCTTTTACAGGAGTTCTACAGACTGCTATCCCAACTAGTCTTGATTTTCTCCTCGCTTTTGCGGGCATTATCCTTATCGGGACTGTCTTTGCCTATACAGCCTTCTTAAAGGGAGCCAGTTTGATTGGACCGGTTAAGTCAAGTTTGTTGGCTTCAATTGAGCCAATTTCGGCTGTTTTCTTTGCCTTCCTAATTATGAATGAACAATTTTATCCCATTGATTTTCTTGGCATGGCAATGATTTTAATTGCAGTAACTTTGATTTCTTTGAAAGATTTACTCTTAGAAAAATAAAAAGACTCTTTGTCCGTGACAGAGAGTTTTTGCCTAGTAATCTAATTATTTTCAAGATAAAATTCAAAGCGTTCGCCAACATACTGACTTTTCACGTATTCAAAAGCTGTCCCGTCTTCTAGGTAGGAAACCTGAGTCAAACCAAGAATAGCATGTCCTCTTTCAACTTCCAAATAGTGGGCAATCTTTTCTTTAGCAAGACGAGCATAGATGGTCTGCTGTGATTTACCGATACGGTAGCCGTGTTTTTGCAGGGTTTGAAAGAAATGACTGGTGATTTCTTCTTTTTTAAAATTCTTAATAAATTTCTCAGGAATAGAAGCAACTTCATAAACTAAAGGAACTTGGTCGGCATATCGGACCCGCTCCATTCGGATAATATTGTCCGTTGGAGAAATTCCTAGCTTGGCAACTTCCTGCTCATTGGGAATGGTTTTTCTGTAGGAAATGAGCTGGCTAGAGGGTACTTTACCTTGGGACTTAACAATTTCAGTAAAACTGGTTGTCCCTCGCATCTTTTCTTGTACCCGAGTACTAGAAACAAAGGTGCCACTTCCTACGCGGCGCTCTAAGACACCTTCTTCAACTAATAGAGATACAGCTTGGCGGAGGGTCATGCGACTGACCTCAAACTGCTCTGCTAAATCTCGTTCACTAGGAAGCCTCTCCCCAATAGCCCAACGGTGATCGTCAATATCCTTTTTAATCTGATCATGGATTTTCATATAAGCAGGTAGCATATTTTCACTTCATTTCTATCTTTTCTCTATTGTACCCCAATAAACTAGAAAAAGTCAAACTTCGCCTTGTTTAGTTGGTAATTCGCCCTTATTTGTGTTAGAATATTGGAAAAGATATTTCTTTTGAGAAAGGAAAAAGATGAGTAACATTTCAACTGATTTGAAAGATGTCGAAAAAATCATCGTATTGGACTATGGTAGCCAATACAACCAGCTGATTTCACGCCGTATCCGTGAGATTGGTGTTTTTTCAGAACTAAAAAGCCATAAAATTTCAGCTGCTGAAGTTCGTGAAATCAATCCTGTAGGAATTATCCTTTCAGGCGGACCAAACTCTGTATACGAAGATGGTTCATTTGATATTGACCCAGAAATCTTCGAACTTGGAATTCCTATTTTGGGAATTTGTTATGGTATGCAGTTATTGACCCATAAACTTGGAGGAAAAGTTGTTCCTGCAGGTGATGCTGGAAATCGTGAATACGGTCAATCAACCCTAACTCACACACCATCAGCTCTTTTTGAATCAACACCTGATGAACAGACTGTTTTGATGAGCCATGGTGATGCAGTTACTGAGATTCCTGCTGACTTTGTTCGTACTGGAACATCAGCTGACTGCCCTTATGCAGCCATTGAAAACCCAGATAAACACATTTACGGTATCCAATTCCACCCAGAAGTTCGTCATTCTGTATACGGTAATGACATCCTTCGTAACTTTGCCCTTAACATCTGTAAGGCTAAAGGCGACTGGTCAATGGATAACTTCATTGATATGCAGATCCAAAAAATTCGTGAAACTGTTGGTGATAAACGTGTCCTTCTTGGCCTTTCAGGTGGGGTTGACTCATCTGTCGTTGGAGTTCTTCTCCAAAAGGCTATTGGCGATCAATTGATTTGTATCTTCGTAGACCACGGTCTTCTTCGTAAAGGTGAAGCAGATCAAGTTATGGACATGCTTGGTGGTAAGTTTGGTTTGAATATCGTCAAAGCAAACGCTGCTAAACGTTTCCTTGATAAACTTGCTGGCGTTTCTGACCCTGAACAAAAACGTAAAATCATCGGTAACGAGTTTGTTTATGTCTTTGATGACGAAGCAAGCAAGCTAAAAGATGTAAAATTCCTTGCTCAAGGTACCTTATATACAGACGTTATCGAATCTGGTACAGATACAGCTCAAACGATCAAGTCACACCACAACGTGGGTGGTCTTCCAGAAGACATGCAGTTTGAATTGATTGAACCACTCAATACTCTTTATAAAGATGAAGTTCGTGCCCTTGGTACAGAACTTGGCATGCCAGACCATATCGTATGGCGCCAACCATTCCCAGGACCAGGACTTGCTATCCGTGTCATGGGAGAAATTACTGAAGAAAAACTTGAAACAGTTCGTGAATCAGATGCTATCCTTCGTGAAGAAATTGCCAAAGCTGGTCTTGACCGCGATATCTGGCAATACTTCACAGTTAATACAGGTGTTCGTTCAGTCGGTGTTATGGGTGACGGTCGTACGTATGACTACACGATTGCAATCCGTGCCATCACCTCTATCGATGGTATGACTGCTGATTTTGCTAAGATTCCTTGGGAAGTCCTTCAAAAGATTTCTGTACGTATCGTAAACGAAGTGGATCACGTTAACCGCATCGTCTATGATATTACAAGTAAACCACCTGCAACAGTTGAGTGGGAGTAAAGCTATAAATACTTTACTCTTATAGTAAATGAAAAATAAGGATTTCGAGAGAACAAAATCGTTCTCTCTTTTTTTAGCTGAAATATTTTAAGGGCACCTCTAAAAACTCCACTCTTATCACAAAAGAAAAAATCAACTGTATGTGTCTCATTTAGTTGGCAC
>NZ_JAHZPT010000003.1:0-121370 GCF_019929545.1 Streptococcus mitis | reverse complement strand
ATGTGCCAACTAAATGAGACACATACAGTTGATTTTTTCTTTTGTGATAAGAGTGGAGTTTTTAGAGGTGCCCTTATGTTGTTTTTTACGTAAACTTCATAAAATGTTTAGTTCAAATACAGATAAAAAATAACTCCCTGATGACTCAAGGAGTTATTACTATCTAAATTAGTTTTTAGAAGCAGCTTGGAATTCTGGGTTTTTCCATGCTTCATCAATAATAGCTTGCAATTCTTTAGCAGATGCTTGCATTTTTTGAGTTTCTGCATCGTTCAATGGAATGTTTACTGGACGAACAATACCATGTGCACCTACAACAGCTGGTTGACCGATAAAGACGTTTTTAACTCCGTATTGACCTTCTTGGAATACTGAAAGTGGAAGTACTGCGTTTTCATCGTCAAGGATTGCTTTAGTAATACGAGCAAGGGCTACTGCGATACCGTAGTATGTTGCACCTTTTTTGTTGATGATTGTGTAAGCTGCATCACGAACACCTTCGAACAATTCAATCAATTCAGCTTCTTGAACGTTTTGAGTGTCTTTAAGGAATTCTTCAAGGTTTACACCAGCGATGTTAGCGTGTGACCAAACAGCGAACTCAGAGTCACCGTGTTCACCCATGATGTAGGCGTGCACTGAACGAGCATCAACATCCAATTTTTCAGCAAGTGCTTGACGGAAACGAGCTGAGTCAAGTGAAGTTCCTGAACCGATAACGCGTTCTTTAGGGAATCCAGAGAATTTCCAAGTTGAGTAAGTCAAAACGTCAACTGGGTTAGCAGCAACAAGGAAGATACCTTTGAAACCTGATTCAACAACTTGAGTTACGATTGATTTGTTGATAGCAAGGTTTTTACCTACAAGGTCAAGACGAGTTTCACCTGGTTTTTGAGGTGCACCTGCAGTGATTACAACAAGGTCAGCGTCTGCACAGTCAGAGTATTGAGCTGCATAGATTTTTTTAGGTGAAGTGAAGGCAAGGGCGTGACTAAGGTCAAGCGCGTCACCAACAGCTTTTTCATGCAATTGTGGAATTTCGATAATTCCAAGCTCTTGTGCAATTCCTTGGTTAACAAGTGCAAAAGCGTAAGATGAACCTACAGCACCATCTCCGACAAGGATAACTTTTTTGTGTTGTTTAGTTGAAGTCATTGTTCTAAACATCTCCTTAATTTTATTCAGGGATTTCCCCAGTTATTTCAATTTTATCACTTTTGAAAAGCTTTGTCACGGATATACATTTCAGTTCTTGATGTAAACGTTTTAGTGGTTTTAGATACCTGAAATATGGCGGACATTATGGTATAATATAGTTAATTAGTAATAGTGAAATGAGGCATTTATTAATGCAGGATAGAAATTTAGTGAATGTCAATCTGACAAAGGAGATGAAGACGAGCTTTATCGACTACGCCATGAGTGTTATCGTAGCGCGGGCTCTTCCTGATGTTCGAGATGGCTTAAAACCCGTTCACCGTCGGATTCTCTACGGAATGAATGAACTGGGTGTTACTCCAGACAAACCTCATAAAAAATCTGCTCGTATTACAGGGGATGTCATGGGTAAATATCACCCACACGGGGATTCCTCTATCTATGAAGCCATGGTTCGTATGGCTCAATGGTGGAGCTATCGTTACATGCTTGTAGATGGTCATGGGAACTTTGGTTCCATGGATGGTGATGGTGCTGCCGCCCAGCGTTATACTGAGGCACGTATGAGCAAGATTGCTCTAGAGATGCTTCGTGATATCAATAAAAATACTGTTGATTTCGTTGATAACTATGATGCCAATGAACGTGAACCCTTGGTCTTGCCAGCACGCTTTCCAAATCTTTTAGTTAATGGAGCAACTGGTATTGCGGTTGGGATGGCAACCAATATTCCACCTCATAACCTGGGTGAAACCATTGATGCAGTGAAGTTAGTTATGGACAATCCTGAAGTGTCCACTAAGGACTTGATGGAAGTCTTACCTGGGCCAGATTTTCCAACTGGTGCCCTTGTCATGGGGAAATCAGGTATTCATAAGGCTTATGAAACAGGTAAAGGTTCGATTGTTCTTCGTTCTCGTACTGAAATTGAAGAAACTAAGACTGGCCGTGAGCGTATTGTTGTAACAGAATTTCCTTATATGGTCAATAAAACAAAGGTGCATGAGCATATTGTTCGTTTGGTTCAGGAAAAACGCATTGAGGGCATCACAGCAGTTCGTGATGAGTCAAACCGCGAAGGGGTTCGTTTCGTAATCGAGGTCAAACGCGATGCCTCAGCCAATGTTATCCTCAATAACCTCTTCAAGATGACCCAGATGCAAACTAACTTTGGTTTCAATATGCTTGCTATCCAAAATGGTGTACCCAAGATTTTGTCCCTTCGTCAGATTTTGGATGCTTATATTGAGCACCAAAAAGAAGTGGTTGTTCGTCGGACACGTTTTGACAAGGAAAAAGCGGAAGCGCGTGCTCATATTTTAGAAGGTCTCTTGATTGCGCTAGACCATATCGATGAAGTGATTCGTATCATCCGTGCTAGTGAAACGGATGCGGAAGCACAAGCTGAGTTGATGAGTAAATTCAAGTTATCTGAACGTCAAAGTCAAGCCATTCTTGATATGCGTCTTCGTCGTTTGACAGGTTTGGAACGCGATAAGATTCAGTCTGAGTATGATGACCTCTTGGCTCTGATTGCAGATTTAGCAGATATTCTTGCTAAGCCCGAACGTGTTTCTCAAATCATCAAAGATGAATTAGATGAAGTCAAACGTAAATTTGGTGACCAACGTCGTACTGAATTGATGGTCGGTGAGGTCTTGAGTCTTGAAGATGAGGATCTAATTGAAGAAGCTGATGTCTTAATCACTCTTTCTAACAAAGGATACATTAAACGTCTGGACCAAGCTGAGTTTACCGCTCAAAAACGTGGTGGACGTGGTGTTCAAGGAACTGGTGTTAAGGATGACGATTTTGTTCGTGAGTTAGTGTCGACTAGTACCCATGATCACCTGCTCTTCTTCACAAATAAAGGACGCGTCTATCGCCTGAAAGGCTATGAAATTCCTGAGTATGGTCGTACTGCTAAGGGATTGCCAATTGTCAATCTTTTGAAATTGGATGAAGGTGAAAGTATTCAGACCATCATCAATGTTGAATCTGAACGCAGCGATGATGCTTACCTCTTCTTCACAACTCGTCATGGTATTGTGAAGAGAACCAGCGTTAAGGAATTTGCTAACATTCGTCAAAATGGACTTAAGGCTTTAAACCTCAAGGATGAAGATGAGTTGATTAATGTCTTGCTGACAGAAGAGGACACGGATATTATCATTGGTACCAAGTTTGGTTATTCAATTCGCTTTAATCAATCAGCCGTTCGTGGTATGAGTCGTATCGCCACTGGTGTGAAAGGTGTTAACCTTCGTGACGGAGACACAGTTGTTGGTGCTAGTGTGATTACAGACCAGGACGAGGTTCTTATCATCACAGAAAAGGGCTATGGTAAGCGCACAGTTGCGACCGAATATCCAACTAAAGGTCGTGGTGGTAAAGGAATGCAAACCGCTAAGATTACAGAAAAGAACGGTTCTCTTGCTGGTCTTATGACCGTTAAAGGCGATGAAGATTTGATGATTATCACTGATACTGGTGTCATGATTCGAACCAACGTTGCCAATATTTCACAAACAGGTCGCTCAACTATGGGAGTTAAAGTGATGCGCCTGGATCAAGATGCTAAAATTGTAACCTTTACTACGGTTGCAGCAGCAGAAAAAGAAGAAGTTGGGACAGAAAACGAAACAGAAGGTGAAGCATAATGTCTCATAAAAAGAATAAAAAGAAAACAAACCGTAAAAATTTACTAATCAATATCTTGGCAGGATTCTTAATCATCTTGTCAATAGCTTTGATTTTCAATTCAAAAATTCGTGATATGTTCATGGTTTGGAATACCAATAAATACCAAGTCAGCCAGGTATCAAAAGAAAAATTGGAAGAAAATCAAGATACAGAAGGGAATTTTGACTTTGATTCCGTAAAAGCCATCTCGTCAGAAGCTGTCTTGTCCTCACAATGGGATTCGCAAAAATTGCCAGTTATCGGTGGAATTGCTGTCCCTGAGGTAGAAATTAACTTGCCTATTTTTAAAGGGCTTGATAATGTCAATCTCTTCTATGGAGCCGGTACAATGAAGCGTGATCAAGTGATGGGGAAAGGAAACTATACCCTTGCGAGCCATCACATCTTCACGGCGGAAAACGCCAGCCAAATGCTCTTTTCTCCATTATCACGCGCTAAAAATGGGATGAAAATTTATCTTACTGATAAGGATAAAGTTTATACCTATGAAATCCGTGAAGTGAAGCATGTGACTCCAGATCGCGTTGATGAGATTGATGACCGTACCGGAGTTGATGAAATCACACTTGTAACCTGTGTTGACTATGATGCGACAGAACGTATTATCGTAAAAGGTGACTTGAAAGATACAAAAGATTATTCACAAACACCTGAAGAAATTCTAACAGCTTTCAATCAACCATATAAACAACGTTATTAAAGATAAATCAGTAAAATCTTATGTTTTACTGATTTTTTATAGATTGCGTTTCAAAATAAACTGTTATGAAATACAGAAAACGTTTCCTTAATTCTAAAGTTTGTGATATAATTATCAGGTAAAAAAATTTTAGGAGTTTATTATGGTTTCTTCAGAATTTATCTCAAAGATTGAATTTGCTTGTAAGAAGAAAGAAAGTCTTTATAGTCAAAGCAAATTTAAGTATGCGATTCGTTCTATGTTCGCAGGTGCATTTTTAACCTTCAGTACAGCAGCTGGTGCAGTTGGGGCTGACTTGATTAATAAAATTGCACCAGGTAGTGGACGTTTCCTCTTCCCCTTTGTCTTCGCTTGGGGATTGGCCTACATTGTTTTCTTGAATGCCGAGTTGGTAACATCAAACATGATGTTCTTGACTGCTGGTAGTTTCTTGAAAAAAATCTCTTGGAGAAAAACAGCTGAGATTTTACTTTACTGTACCTTGTTCAACCTTATTGGGGCCTTGATAGCAGGTTGGGGCTTTGCTCATTCGGCAGCCTATGCACATCTGACTCACGATAGTTTCATCTCAGGGGTTGTTGAGATGAAGTTAGGCCGCTCAAATGAATTAATCTTGCTTGAGGCAATTTTGGCAAATATTTTCGTAAATATTGCGATTCTTTCATTTGTTTTGGTCAAAGATGGTGGTGCCAAACTATGGCTTGTGTTGTCAGCGATTTACATGTTTGTATTCTTAACAAACGAGCACATCGCTGCGAACTTTGCTTCTTTTGCGATTGTGAAATTCAGTGTTGCTGCTGATTCAATTGCTAACTTCGGTGTTGGAAATATGCTTCGTCACTGGGGTGTAACCTTCATTGGAAACTTCATTGGTGGTGGTCTCTTGATGGGTCTTCCATATGCCTTCCTCAATAAAAATGAAGATACTTATGTAGATTAAGAAAATGAGCACGATTGAGTCGTGCTTTTTTCATCTTTAAAATAGGGTAATAGCTATTTCTTATATCAAAATATAGAAAACTGATATTTGTAAACTATAACTTAAGGTGCTACAATATCCTTAATGAAACTATATGGAGGTCGCCTTATGACTCGTGATTTTAAATTTGAAACCTTACAATTGCATGCTGGGCAAGTAGTTGATCCAGCAACTAAGTCTCGTGCTGTGCCGATTTATCAAACAACATCCTTTGTTTTTGATGACACGCAGGAAGGTGCAGATCTTTTTGCCTTGAGAAAACCAGGGAACATTTATACTCGTATCACCAACCCTACAACAGCTGCCTTTGAAGAAAGAATTGCTGCTCTTGAAGGTGGTGTTGGAGCTCTTGCAACAGCATCAGGTATGGCCGCAGTGACTTATACGATTTTGGCGCTTGCCCATGCAGGTGACCATGTAGTAGCAGCATCAACTATTTACGGTGGAACCTTCAATCTTTTGAAAGAAACCCTTCCTCGTTATGGTATCACAACAACCTTTGTCGATGTGGATAATTTGGAAGAAGTGGAAGCAGCTATCAATGACAATACCAAGCTTGTTCTGATTGAAACCTTGGGTAATCCCTTGATTAACATTCCAGATTTGGAAAAATTGGCTGAGATTGCGCATAGACACCAGATTCCACTTGTTTCTGACAATACTTTTGCTACACCTTATTTGATTAATGTCTTTTCTCACGGTGTAGATATTTCCATTCACTCTGCGACTAAGTTTATCGGTGGACATGGTACAACTATTGGTGGAGTGATCGTTGATAGTGGTCGTTTTGACTGGGCAGCTTCAGGGAAATTCCCTCAATTTGTTGAGGAAGACCCAAGCTACCACAATTTGAGCTATACTCGTGATGTGGGTGCAGCAGCCTTTATTATCGCTGTCCGTGTCCAATTGCTTCGTGATACAGGTGCAGCCTTGTCACCATTTAATGCCTTTCTCTTGCTCCAAGGACTTGAAACCCTTTCACTTCGTGTGGAACGTCATGTACAAAATGCAGAGAAAATTGTTGATTTCCTTGTCAACCATCCTAAGGTAGAAAAAGTTAACTATCCAAAATTGGCAGATAGTCCTTACCATGCCTTGGCTGAGAAATACTTGCCAAAGGGTGTGGGTTCCATCTTTACCTTCCATGTCAAAGGTGGGGAGGCAGAAGCCCGCAAGGTAATTGATCATTTAGAAATCTTCTCTGACCTTGCAAACGTGGCAGATGCTAAATCGCTTGTTGTCCACCCAGCAACAACCACTCACGGTCAATTGTCAGAAAAAGACCTAGAAGCCGCAGGTGTTACACCAAACCAAATCCGCTTGTCAATCGGACTTGAAAATGTTGATGATTTGATCGAAGACTTGCGCTTGGCCTTGGAAAAAATTTAAAGAAAAAGAAGATAAACAGTGGGTTTTGACTCACTGTTTTTGATTTTCCCTCAGGCATGATATAATGGATAAAGAAGTCTAGAAAGAGGAACGATATGAACGAAATCAAATGCCCTAACTGTAGGGAAGTCTTTACAGTAAATGAAAGTCAGTATGCTGAACTTTTGTCCCAAGTGAGAACGGCAGAGTTTGATAAGGAACTACATGATCGGATGAAGCAGGAACTGGCCTTGGCTGAGCAAAAGGCCATGAATGAGCAACAGTCTAAACTGGCTCAAAAAGACCAAGAAATTGCGCAATTACAGAGTCAAATTCAAAACTTTGATACAGAAAAAGAATTGGCCAAGAAAGAGGTTGAACAGACAAGTAATCAGGCCTTATTGGCTAAGGATAAGGAAGTACAGGCCTTAGAAAACCAATTGGCCACCTTGCGTTTGGAACATGAAAATCAACTACAGAAGACCCTCTCTGACCTAGAAAAAGAACGAGACCAGGTTAAAAATCAGCTTCTTTTACAAGAAAAAGAAAGTGAGTTGTCTTTGGCTTCTGTTAGGCAGAATTATGAAGCTCAACTCAAGGCAGCTGGTGAGCAGGTGGAATTTTACAAGAATTTCAAAGCGCAACAATCTACCAAGGCAATCGGTGAAAGTCTGGAGCAGTATGCGGAGAGTGAGTTTAACAAGGTACGTAGTTTCGCCTTTCCAAATGCCTACTTTGAGAAGGACAATAAGGTCTCTGCGCGTGGGTCTAAGGGAGATTTTATCTTTCGTGAATCAGACGAAAATGGAGTGGAAATCATCTCCATCATGTTTGAGATGAAAAATGAGGCTGATGGAACAGAAAAGAAGCATAAGAACGCAGATTTTTACAAGGAATTGGATAAGGATCGCAGGGAGAAAAAATGTGAGTATGCAGTTTTGGTGACCATGTTGGAAGCAGATAACGACTACTTTAACACTGGGATTGTGGATGTCAGTCACGAGTATGAAAAGATGTATGTGGTTCGTCCTCAATTCTTTATTCAGTTGATTGGTCTCTTGCGGAATGCAGCGCTTAACTCGCTACAGTATAAGCAAGAACTGGCCTTGGTTCGGGAGCAGAATATTGATATTACTCATTTTGAAGAAGACTTGGATGCCTTCAAAGTAGCTTTTGCTAAGAACTACAACTCTGCTTCGACCAACTTTGGAAAAGCTATTGATGAAATCGACAAGGCCATTAAGCGGATGGAAGAGGTTAAGAAATTCCTAACCACATCTGAAAACCAACTCCGCCTTGCTAATAACAAGTTGGACGATGTCTCAGTCAAAAAATTGACCCGAAAAAACCCAACTATGAAAGCGAAATTTGAAGCACTGAAGGGGGAGTAGAAAGCAACACATGAACGGTATTATCAACTTAAAAAAAGAAGCGGGCATGACCTCGCATGATGCGGTTTTTAAACTGCGTAAGATTTTGGGAACCAAGAAAATTGGTCACGGCGGCACTTTAGATCCAGATGTAGTGGGCGTTTTGCCTATTGCAGTTGGTAAGGCGACCCGTATGGTCGAGTTTATGCAGGATGAGGGCAAGGTCTATGAAGGGGAAATTACGCTTGGCTATTCAACGACGACCGAGGATGCTAGTGGGGAAGTGGTCGCAGAGACACCCGTTTTGTCTCCCTTGGACGAAACCATTGTCGATGAAGCAATCGCTAGTTTGACAGGAAGGATCACTCAGATTCCACCAATGTATTCGGCAGTTAAGGTCAATGGACGCAAGCTCTATGAGTATGCGCGTGCTGGTCAGGAAGTGGAACGTCCAGAACGTCAGGTAACCATTTATCAGTTTGAGCGAACAAGTCCGATCTCTTATGAGGGCGAACTTGCGCGTTTTACCTTTCGTGTGAAATGCAGTAAGGGGACTTATATCCGTACCTTGTCTGTTGACTTGGGAGAGAAGCTGAGTTATGCGGCTCATATGTCCCATTTGACTCGGACGAGTGCCGCAGGTTTACAACTGGAGGATGCTCTTACCTTGGACGAAATTGCTGCAAAAGTGGGGGCTGGCCAATTGGACTTTCTTCATCCTCTAGAGATTGGGACAGGAGACCTTGTCAAAGTTTTCCTAAGTCCAGAACAGGCTGCAGAAGTGCGCTTTGGTCGTTTTATCGAGCTAGACCAAACAGAACAAGAATTGGCTGCTTTTGAAGGAGATAAATTGCTAGCTATTCTAGAAAAACGGGACAATCTCTATAAGCCAAGGAAGGTTTTTAGCTAGTCTAACTGAGGTGTAGGGAGTGTTGTTTCCCCTAGACTATCCAAATCAGACTATAAATTTTGCAAAAAATGTGATAGAATAGACGACGGATAAAAAAACGGAGGATAGCATGCAAAATAGACCAATCATTATCGGAGTGACAGGTGGTTCTGGTGGTGGTAAGACCAGTGTTTCAAGAGCCATTTTATCGCATTTTCCTGATGAAAAGATTTCCATGATTGAGCATGATTCATACTATAAGGATCAGTCTCACTTGACCTTTGAAGAGCGTGTCAAAACCAACTACGACCATCCTTTTGCCTTTGATACAGACTTGATGATCGAGCAGATTAAGGAATTGTTGGCAGGGCGTCCGGTGGACATTCCGACTTACGACTATACAGAGCATACACGAAGCAGCAAGACTTATCGTCAGGAGCCTCAAGATGTCTTTATCGTTGAGGGGATTTTGGTCTTGGAGGATAAGCGTCTGCGCGATTTGATGGATATTAAGATTTTTGTGGATACGGATGATGATGTGCGCATTATTCGTCGTATCAAGCGTGATATGGAAGAGCGTGGCCGTAGCCTTGATAGCGTCATTGACCAGTACTTAGGTGTGGTTAAACCTATGTATCATCAGTTTATCGAACCAACCAAGCGTTATGCTGATATCGTCATTCCTGAAGGGGTTAGCAATACAGTTGCTATTGATCTGTTGACCACCAAGATCGAAAAGATTTTGGAAGAAGCTCGAAATAGCAAATAATCACAGGAGGAGGTCTTGCCTCCTTTTTCTATTTTTCCCCTATAATGGTACATAAATGAAGATTTTTAGGCATATTTTTGGTATAATAATACCTATGAAAGAGCAAGGAAATGAGTAGTAGGTGGAGATGGAAAAGTATTTATCGGTAACAACTTTGACCAAGTATCTGAAAATGAAATTCGATAAAGACCCTTATTTGGAACGGGTCTATTTAACTGGTCAAGTTTCCAACTTTCGTAAACGACCTACTCACCAATACTTCTCCCTAAAGGATGACCATGCAGTTATTCAAGCGACCATCTGGTCTGGGATTTATCAGAAATTAGGCTTCGATTTGGAAGAAGGGATGAAGATCAATGTGATTGGGCGTGTACAGGTCTACGAACCAAGTGGTAGCTACTCCATTATCATAGAAAAGGCTGAGCCTGATGGGATTGGGGCGCTTGCGATTCAGTTTGAACAACTCAAGAAAAAATTGACAGAAGAAGGCCTGTTTCAAGAGAGGTTCAAGCAACCTTTACCTCAATTTTCTAAGAGAATTGGTGTAGTAACCAGCCGCAGTGGAGCCGTTATTCGAGATATTATCACTACAGTCAGCAGGCGATTTCCAGGTGTCGATATCCTTCTCTATCCGACTAAGGTTCAAGGAGATGGAGCAGCAGAGGAAATAGCACGGAATATTGCGCGTGCTAATAAACGTGACGATTTGGATTTGCTCATTATTGGTCGTGGCGGAGGTTCCATTGAGGATTTATGGGCCTTTAACGAAGAAATTGTGGTACGAGCTATTTTTGAATCTAGTTTGCCAGTTATCTCTAGTGTGGGGCATGAGACGGATGTGACCTTGGCAGATTTTGTGGCAGATAGACGGGCTGCGACGCCGACAGCAGCGGCTGAACTGGCAACACCTGTGACCAAGTTGGATCTATTAGCTCATTTGCAAAATCAGGAAAAACGGATGGCAACAGCAGTCCGAAATGTCCTATCGAAGAAACAAGAAGCTTTGAAAAAATGCAGTCAGTCTGTTATCTTTAGACAGCCAGAGCGTTTGTATGATGGCTATTTGCACCGCTTGGATCAACTGCAGCTGCGTTTAAAACAAAGTTTACGTACACGGATTTCTGATAACAAACAAGTCGTCCAAGTAAGGACGCATAGACTGGTTCAATTATCACCTGTTACCAAAATTCAACGCTATCAGGACAGACTAGCTCAGTTGGACAAGCTCCTCCGTAGCCAAATGGCGCTGGTTTATGATGCCAAGGTTGCTGAGGTGAAACGACTTTCGGAAGCCTTGCTGATGTTGGATACCAGTCGAATCGTGGCGCGTGGTTATGCTATTGTCAAAAAAGAAGATTCCGTAGTTGATTCAGTTGAGAATTTAAAGAAAACAGACCAAGTGACGCTTTTGATGCGAGATGGTCAAGTAGAATTAGAGGTTAAAGATGTCAAAACAAAAGAAATTTGAGGAAAATCTAGCAGAACTGGAAACCATCGTCCAAAGTTTGGAAAATGGTGAAATTGCTCTAGAAGATGCGATTGCCGCCTTTCAAAAGGGTATGGTCTTGTCAAAAGAGCTCCAAGCGACGCTGGACAAGGCTGAAAAGACCTTGGTCAAGGTTATGCAAGAAGACGGAACAGAAAGTGATTTTGAATGAAAAAGCAAGAAAAATTAGCTCTTATCGAGTCGGCCTTGGAAGACTTTTATGGAGACCAGCAGTTTGCCTCTAGTTTGCGAGAGTCTGTTCTCTATTCCATTCAGGCTGGTGGCAAGCGTATTCGGCCTTTTATTCTGTTAGAAGTTCTGGAAGCCTTGCAGGTGGCTATTAAACCAGCACATGCACAGGTGGCTGCGGCCTTGGAAATGATTCATACAGGGAGCTTGATTCATGATGATCTTCCAGCTATGGATGATGATGATTACCGTCGAGGGCGTTTGACCAACCATAAGAAATTCGGTGAAGCTATGGCAATTTTGGCTGGAGATGCTTTGTTCCTAGATCCTTATGCCTTGATAGCGCAGGCAGATTTGCCAAGTCAGATCAAAGTGGACTTGATTGCCAACTTATCGCTTGCTTCAGGTAGTCTGGGTATGGTGGCAGGGCAGGTTTTGGACATGGAAGGGGAGCACCAGCATTTGTCTTTGGAAGAACTTCAGACCATTCATGCCAATAAGACTGGGAAATTACTAGCTTATCCCTTCCATGCAGCTGCTATTATAGCTGAATTGGCTCCTGAAATGCAGGTGAAATTGAAAACTGTTGGTGAATTGATTGGACTGGCCTTTCAAGTTAGAGACGACGTACTGGATGTGACAGCTAGTTTTGAGGAAATTGGCAAGACTCCACAAAAGGATTTGCAGGCAGAAAAGTCAACCTATCCTGCCTTGTTGGGCTTGGAAGAGGCAATTGCCTTTTGTAACCAAACTCTTGATCAAGCCGAGGCTAAATTAGAAGAAATTGTCCAACATGTTCCCTTTGAAACAGAATCAATTGTAAGGGTAGTAGAAAGTTTGAGGATCAATGGCTAAGGAAAGAGTGGATGTACTAGCTTATAAACAGGGTTTGTTTGAAACGCGAGAACAGGCTAAGCGCGGTGTCATGGCTGGTCTAGTCGTAGCAGTCCTGAATGGAGAACGTTTTGACAAACCAGGAGAGAAAATCCCAGACGACACCGAGTTAAAACTCAAGGGCGAGAAACTCAAGTATGTCAGCCGTGGTGGCTTGAAATTGGAGAAGGCCTTGCAGGTCTTTGATTTGTCAGTAGAAGGGGCAACAACGATTGATATCGGTGCCTCTACTGGAGGTTTTACCGACGTCATGTTGCAGAATGGTGCTGAGTTGGTCTTTGCAGTCGATGTTGGTACCAACCAGTTGGCTTGGAAATTACGCCAAGACCCGCGAGTTGTCAGCATGGAACAGTTTAATTTCCGCTATGCTGAAAAGACTGATTTTGAGAAGGAACCGAGCTTTGCCAGTATTGATGTGAGTTTTATTTCTCTCAGTCTGATTTTGCCAGCCTTGCACCGAGTGTTAGCCGATCAAGGTCAGGTTGTGGCTCTAGTTAAGCCTCAGTTTGAGGCAGGACGTGAGCAGATTGGGAAAAATGGAATTATTCGAGATGCCAAGGTTCACCAAAATGTCCTTGAATCTGTCACAGCTATGGCAGTAGAGGAAGGCTTTTCAGTTCTGGGTTTGGACTTTTCTCCCATCCAAGGTGGTCATGGCAATATTGAGTTTTTAGCGTATTTGAAAAAAGAAGAGTCAGCAAGCAATCAGGTTCTTGCTGAGATTGAAGAAGTAGTAGAGAGGGCGCATAGTCAATTTAAAAATGAATAAAAAAGAGAGACTTGAAAAAATTAGACGATTTGTGACAGATTATCAAATCGGTACGCAAGAAGAAATCGTAGAACATTTGAAAGAGGCAGGGATCACTGCCACTCAGGCGACAGTATCACGAGATATCAAAGAGCTAGGTATTGTCAAAATTCCTTTGAGAGACAACACCTATGTCTATGAATTGCCAAAATCAATCGTAAAAAGTTTGCAACTGGCTGAAGACAATATTGAGTCTGCAGAATTGATGGACAAGATGATCAATCTCCAAGTCATTCCAGGAAATACAGCCTTTGTAAAAGCTCAATTAATCGAGACTTTTGCGGATAAGATTTTCAGCTGTTTAGCTGATGATAGCTCGATTTTAGTCATTGCCAGAAGTGAAAGTCTAGCTGAGGAAATCTTTGAACAAGTAAAAAATTGGTAGGTCTATATGTTACTTGAAATTTCGATAAAAAACTTTGCCATTATTGAGGCTATTTCCCTCAATTTTGAAAAGGGAATGACTGTCCTGACTGGTGAAACGGGTGCAGGGAAGTCGATTATCATTGATGCAATGAATATGATGTTGGGGGCTCGTGCAACGACAGATGTTATTCGTCATGGTGCACCAAAGGCAGAGATTGAGGGGCTTTTCTCAGTTGAAAATAGTCGTCTTTTACAGGAAATTTTTGATGAGCAAGGTTTGGAAATGGGGGATGAAATTATCATCCGTCGAGAAATATTGCAAAATGGTCGGAGTATCAGTCGTGTGAATGGCCAGATGGTCAATCTGTCTGTTTTGCGTGCTATTGGGCAACATCTGGTAGATATTCATGGTCAGCATGACCAAGAAGAGTTAATGCGTCCTCAACTTCATATCCAGATGTTGGATGAATTTGGTGATACAGGCTTTTGGGCCTTGAAAGAAACCTATCAAACGAGTTTTGATGCCTATCGAAAAATGCGCAAGCAGGTTCTGGAAGTCAAGAAAAACCAACAGGAACACAAGGCACGTATTGAAATGTTGGAATTTCAAATGGCAGAGATTGAGGCAGCAAACTTGCAGGCTGGAGAAGACCTGGCTCTCAATCAAGAGCGTGATAAACTGCTCAACCATAAAAATATTGCGGATACACTGACCAATGCTTACAGCATGTTGGACAATGAAGATTTTTCAAGTCTGGCCAATGTTCGTTCAGCCATGAATGACATGGAAAGTGTCGAAGAGTATGACCCTGAATACCGTGAAATTTCAAGCTCTTTGTCTGAGACTTACTATGTCTTAGAAGATATAAGCAAGCGTCTGCAAGCTATTATTGAGGACCTTGATTTTGATGGTAATCGTCTCATGCAGGTTGAAAATCGTTTGGACCTCCTTCATACTATTACCCGTAAGTATGGTGGGACTGTAGACGATGTCTTGCTTTATTTTGCAAAGATTACGGAAGAATACAATCTCTTGACAGGCAATAATCTTTCATCTGAGGACATGGAAGTAGAGCTCAAGAAATTGGAAGTTAATCTTGTTGATTTGGCAGGTCAACTTGCATCTGCTCGTCATGACTTGGCTCAGCAGCTCGAAGCAGAGATTAAACAAGAACTGCAAGATCTTTATATGGAAAAAGCCCAGTTTCAGGTTCGTTTTAGCAAGGGCAAATTCAGCCGTGAGGGCAATGAAACAGTTGAGTTTTACATTTCAACTAATCCTGGAGAAGACTTTAAACCCTTGGTCAAGGTTGCTTCTGGCGGAGAATTATCTCGTCTCATGCTAGCTATTAAGTCTGCCTTTTCACGTAAAGAAGGCAAGACTAGCATTGTCTTTGATGAGGTGGATACGGGAGTTTCAGGACGTGTTGCCCAAGCTATTGCGCAGAAGATTCACAAGATTGGCCAACATGGGCAGGTTCTAGCTATTTCCCATTTGCCACAAGTGATTGCGATTGCGGATTATCAATTCTTTATTGAGAAGATTAGCAATGACCATTCAACAGTTTCTACCGTTCGTCTCTTGACGGTCGAAGAGCGAGTTGAGGAAGTTGCCAAGATGTTGGCAGGTGATGATGTGACGGAAGCAGCCCTGACGCAAGCCAGAGAATTGTTGAGAAACAGGGAGAAATAAGATGACAGACTATTATGTAATTGGAGATGTTCACGGAAAAGCTGGGATGCTAGAAGACCTTCTCAAAACATGGGATGGTCAGACTCAGTTGCTCTTTCTAGGGGATTTGATTGACCGTGGTGAAGATAGTCGCCGTGTCCTAGAGATGGTTAAGGACTTGGTCGATAATCAAGGGGCAATCTGTTTGTCAGGAAACCACGAGTATATGTTTCTGACTTGGCTCGATGACCCAGAAGAAAGTTATGACCATTATCGTCGCAATGGTGGAGATACAACCATTAACTCTATCCTAGGTCGTCCCTTGGATGCACCAGTTGATGGAGTAGAAGATGCCAAGCGGGTTACCACTGAAGCGGCAGACTTGGTCGAATTCATTCGTCAAATGCCGTTTGTGGTAGAGACAGACAAGTATATCTTTGTTCATGCAGGTATTGATTTAACCTTGGATGACTGGCATGAAACTACAGATTATAAAAAAGTTTGGCTCAGAAAACCATTCCACGAAGCTGAAAATCATACTGGAAAAACCATCGTCTTTGGGCATACACCAGTTTATGGTTTGCTGAAGCAAGACCGAGGTACTGCTGAGCTTTGGATAACAGAAGATGGCAAGATTGGCATGGATGGGGGAGCTGTCTATGGTGGTGTCCTTCATGGAATCGTCTTTACAGACCAAGGAATGACAGAACACCACTTTATCGAAAATGACGGCTTTGTTGCCGAAGATTAGTACTCCTAGCAGGGTATAGTCTTGTCAAAATGTCAAAAACAATTTATAATAAATAGATACCCTGAAAGGAAGAGCATCATGAACTTAGAAGAATTAAAAAAACGACAGGAGAAGATCCGTAACTTTTCTATTATCGCCCATATTGACCATGGTAAATCAACACTAGCAGACCGCATTTTGGAAAAGACGGAGACAGTTTCTAGTCGTGAAATGCAAGCTCAGCTTCTGGATAGTATGGATCTTGAGCGTGAACGTGGGATTACCATCAAACTCAATGCTATTGAGCTCAATTACACTGCAAAAGATGGAGAGACCTATATTTTCCACTTGATTGATACGCCAGGACACGTTGACTTTACCTATGAAGTTTCTCGTTCCTTAGCTGCCTGTGAAGGTGCTATTTTGGTGGTTGATGCCGCTCAAGGAATTGAGGCTCAAACCCTTGCCAATGTTTATCTGGCCTTGGACAATGATTTGGAAATCATGCCAGTCATTAATAAAATTGACCTGCCAGCAGCAGACCCTGAGCGCGTGCGTACAGAGATTGAAGATGTCATTGGTTTGGATGCTAGTGAAGCAGTTTTGGCTTCTGCCAAGGCTGGTATTGGTATCGAAGAAATCCTTGAGCAAATCGTCGAAAAAGTACCAGCACCAATGGGGGATGTTGCAGCACCACTCAAAGCCTTGATTTTCGACTCTGTTTACGATGCTTACCGTGGAGTTATTCTTCAAGTGCGTGTCATGGACGGAGTGGTTAAGCCTGGCGATAAGATTCAGCTCATGAGCAATGGTAAGACCTTTGATGTTACCGAAGTCGGTATTTTCACACCCAAAGCAGTTGGTCGTGATTTCCTCGCGACTGGTGATGTTGGTTATATCGCTGCTTCTATCAAGACGGTTCAGGATACTCGTGTGGGGGATACCGTTACCTTGGCAACCAATCCTGCGGCAGAGCCATTACATGGCTACAAGCAAATGAACCCTATGGTCTTTGCAGGACTTTACCCAATCGAGTCTAATAAATACAATGATCTTCGTGAAGCCCTTGAAAAATTGCAACTCAACGATGCCAGCTTGCAGTTTGAGCCAGAAACATCGCAGGCCCTTGGATTTGGTTTCCGTTGTGGATTCCTTGGACTTCTCCATATGGATGTTATCCAAGAGCGTTTAGAACGTGAGTTTAACATTGACCTCATCATGACAGCTCCGTCTGTTATTTACAAGGTTAACTTGACCGACGGGGAGTCTATGGATGTATCGAACCCATCTGAGTTCCCTGATCCGACTAAGATTGCGACCATTGAAGAACCTTATGTCAAGGCGCAAATCATGGTACCGCAGGAGTTCGTCGGAGCAGTTATGGAACTGGCTCAGCGCAAGCGTGGTGACTTTGTAACCATGGATTATATTGATGACAATCGTGTCAATGTTATCTATCAGATTCCACTTGCTGAAATCGTCTTTGACTTCTTTGATAAGCTTAAGTCTTCGACGCGTGGTTATGCAAGCTTTGACTACGAATTGTCAGAGTACCGCCCATCTAAGCTAGTCAAAATGGATATCCTTCTCAATGGAGACAAGGTGGACGCCCTCAGCTTTATCGTTCACAAGGATTTTGCCTACGAACGTGGGAAACTCATCGTGGATAAGCTCAAGAAAATCATTCCTCGTCAACAATTTGAAGTACCAATCCAAGCAGCTATTGGGCACAAAATCGTGGCTCGTACTGATATCAAGGCCCTTCGTAAGAACGTACTTGCCAAATGTTATGGTGGTGACGTTTCTCGTAAACGCAAACTCCTTGAAAAACAAAAAGCTGGTAAGAAACGCATGAAAGCTATCGGATCAGTAGAAGTACCACAAGAAGCCTTCCTCAGTGTCTTGAGCATGGATGAAGAGTAAGTTATCATAATTGCTTTTCCTTATTCATAGGAAATTTATATAAGAATCAATAGTAAAGCAGGCTTAAACGGTCTGCTTTTTTAGTTTCTAGAACAGAAAAAATGTTTGGTGTGTTTGTTTAAGTGTTTGTTTTTATAACTCAAACCATAAAAACAACAAAAATATAAAAAAAGAGACAAAAAACAACATGAAATCGTTGACAACGATTTCATATAGTGCTATACTTAGATTGTAAAAGTTAATCGAAAGAAGGAAAAACATTATGGGATTAGATCATTTCTTTGACAAAAACCTTGTGTTTTGCTTAGAAGCGGATAATCAAGAACAACTCTTCAATAAAGTAGCTACTTTACTTGAAGAAAGAAAAATTGTAACGGATACTTACCGTTCTGCCCTAATTGAACGCGAGAAGTCATTTCCAACGGGGTTAGACATGGAATTTCTGGGTAAGGATTTGCCAAATGTTGCCATTCCTCATACAGATATTATTCATAATCTGGCTGAAAAAGTAGTGGTCGTTCGGTTAGAAAAACCAGTCGCTTTTCACAATATGATTGCTCCTGATAAGGAAGTAGAAGTATCCTTGCTCTTCTTTATCATTAACAACTCAAGTTCAAGTCAAACGAACATTCTTGCTCAGTTGATGGACTTCTTTACAGGAAATGGGCACTTAGAAGACCTGTCCAAGATTTCAGAACCAGAAGCACTTTACCAGTACATTTCTGAAGCAACTGCTTAAATTGTAAACAAAAAATATAATAAAACGGAGGAAATCCAAATGATTAAAATTCTTGCTGCCTGCGGTGCAGGTGTTAACTCAAGCCACCAAATCAAGAGTGCTCTTGAAGAGGAACTTTCAAGTCGTGGATACGATGTCCACTGTGATGCAGTTATGGTAAAAGATGTAAACGAAGATCTCATCAAAGGCTACGACATCTTCACACCGATTGCTGCGACTGATCTTGGTTTTGAACCAGGTATTCCAGTTATCGAAGCTGGTCCAATCTTATTCCGTATTCCTGCTATGAGTGCTCCAGTGTTTGATAATATTGAAGCAGCGATTAAGGAACACGGATTAAGCTAATTTCGTTCACATTCATAAAACCATAAAGAAAAGGGAGGATTCATTATGGATGTCATAATTAAACTAGCCAACACAATATTCAAGCCTATCTTGGATATGGGCGGACCAATCATTATGTTGATTATTTTGACAGTATTGGCTCTACTTTTTGGAGTGAAATTCTCCAAAGCACTTGAAGGTGGTATCAAACTTGCCATCGCTCTTACTGGTATCGGTGCTATCATCGGTATGCTGAATGGTGCTTTCTCAGCATCACTTGCAAAATTCGTTGAAAATACTGGTATTCAATTGAACATCACTGACGTTGGTTGGGCACCACTTGCTACAATCACTTGGGGATCTGCTTGGACACTTTACTTCTTGCTCATCATGTTGATTGTCAACGTAGTGATGCTTGCTATGAAGAAAACTGATACACTTGACGTTGATATCTTCGATATCTGGCACTTGTCTATCACAGGTCTTTTGATTAAATGGTATGCAGACAACAACGGTGTAAGCCAAGGGGTTTCACTCTTCATCGCCACTGCAGCAGTTGTCCTTGTAGGTGTTCTTAAAATCATCAACTCTGATTTGATGAAACCTACATTTGATGACCTTCTTAACGCACCAAGTTCATCACCAATGACTTCAACTCACATGAACTACATGATGAACCCAGTTATCATGGTTTTGGATAAGATTTTTGAAAAATTCTTCCCAGGTCTTGATAAATATGACTTTGATGCTGCTAAATTGAACAAGAAAATCGGTTTCTGGGGATCTAAATTCTTCATCGGTTTCATCCTTGGTATCGTTATCGGTTTGATGGGTACTCCACATCCAGTTGCTGGCGTAGAAGATGCAGCAAACTGGCAATTAGTTATTAAAGGTTGGTTGTCTCTTGGTTTGACAGCTGGTGTGTCTTTGGAACTCTTCTCACTTATCGGTTCATGGTTCATCGCTGCCGTAGAGCCACTTTCACAAGGTATTACAAACGTTGCTACTAAACGTCTTCAAGGACGTAAATTCAACATCGGTCTTGACTGGCCTTTCATCGCTGGTCGTGCTGAAGTTTGGGCTTGTGCCAACGTACTTGCGCCAATCATGTTGGTTGAAGCAGTGCTTCTTTCAAACGTCGGAAATGGTATCTTGCCACTTGCAGGTATCATCGCTATGGGTGTTACTCCAGCTCTCTTGGTTGTAACACGTGGTAAATTGCTCCGTATGATTATCTTCGGAACACTCTTGTTGCCACTCTTCCTTCTTTCAGGTACACTTATCGCACCATTTGCAACAGAACTTGCTAAAGGTGTAGGTGCCTTCCCAGAAGGTGTGAGCCAAACTCAATTGATCACTCACTCAACTCTTGAAGGACCAATCGAAAAACTTCTTGGTTGGACAATTGGTAACACTACAACAGGTGATATCAAAGCAATCCTTGGTGCTGTAGTCTTCCTTGTATTCTATATCGGTATCTTTGCTTGGTACAGAAAACAAATGATCAAACGTAACGAAGAGTACGCAGCAAAAGCAAAATAATGCGCTCCTATAAAATGTAAATTGTTAAAGCTAGGTTGTCGACATCCATTAGGAGTGACAGCCTAGTTTTTTATAAACTATCAAGAAATCGGAGAAAATAATGGTAATTGAATTAAAATCAGAACAATTAAGAGTTGAATTTAACAGTTTTGGTGGGGCTCTTTCTTCTATAAAAGATGCTGAGGGACTTGAATATTTGTGGCAAGGGGATGCTACTTATTGGAGTGGACAAGCTCCTGTTCTCTTTCCTATTTGTGGTTCATTGAGAGAGGATTCAGCCGTCTATATAGATGAGAAGGGGCAGGAAAGCAAAGGAAACATTCCTCGTCATGGTTTGGTTCGTAAGAAAGAATTTGAATTAGTTGAACAGACAGATAATAGTGTAACTTTTGCAATTGAAGACGATGAGAATAGCTATCAGAACTACCCTTATTATTTCCGCCTAGAAATCACTTATAGCCTTACTGGCAAGACAGTACGAACTCAATACAAGATTTTCAATAAAGAAACTAGCAAGGTCATGCCCTTCTTTATTGGCGGACACCCAGGATTTAATTGTCCGCTATTTGATGACGAAATCTATGAAGATTATTACTTAGAGTTTGAAAAGGAAGAAACTTGCTCTGTTCCACGTCCTTTCCCTGAAACAGGCATGTTGGATTTCCAAGATAGAAGTCCATGGTTAGAGGGGCAAAAAGAATTGGACCTCAGCTATGATCTTTTCAGTGTTGATGCAGTGACTTTAGATGAATTGCAATCCAGAACAATTGCCCTTCGCTCTCGTAAGCATGAGAAGGGATTAAAAGTGCACTTCCAAGAGTTCTCAAATCTCATCATTTGGTCAACTCTCAATAAAGGACCATTCATCGCTTTTGAACCTTGGTCTGGCTTATCAACATCACTTGAAGAAGGAGATCATTTGGAAGATAAGAAAAACGTTCGTCTCTTGGAACCCGGTCAAGTAGATCAAATTGGCTTTGATATTGAAATATTTTAGATTAAAAACCACAAAAACAAACATTTACTGTTGACTTTTTCTGAAAATAGGAGTATATTATGTTTGTAAACAACAAATGATGTTTGTAACAAACAATCGCTTGTTATATTCTCTTTTGAGGAGAAAGTTTGTTTCTAGGAATTTGATTTCCTGGACTTGGATAAGGTGATATTCATCTCATTCAATCAAATTTGTCACTAAACTGCTAGAAAGTCTTTTGTAGGTGAACTGCTAACTAAAAAAGTCTTTACTAGCCTAGAAAAATAAAAAGGAGTATACAATATGTCTATTGTTATCGGTGCAGATGCTGCAGGTTTGAGATTGAAAGAAGTTGTGAAAGACTTCTTGGAAAAAGAAAACTTCCACGTTGTGGATGTTACAGCTGAAGGTCAAGATTTTGTTGATGTGACGCTTGCTGTTGCTGCAGAAGTAAACAAAGAAGAACAAAACCTTGGTATCGTGATTGATGCTTATGGTGCTGGTCCATTCATGGTCGCAACAAAAATCAAAGGAATGGTTGCCGCAGAAGTATCTGACGAACGTTCAGCTTATATGACTCGTGGCCACAATAACTCACGTATGATCACTATGGGTGCACAACTTGTTGGTGATGAATTGGCTAAAAACATTGCTAAAGGTTTTGTTAACGGTAAATACGATGGTGGACGTCACCAAATTCGTGTTGATATGTTGAACAAAATGTGCTAATACTCTTCAAAAATCAAGATAATCTGTTGTCAGCTCACTTTAGCTAACCTCAGTTATGCTTGCAGCTCGCTTCCTAAGCTAATCTTGATTTTTCTTGAGTAGGGATAAATGATATTAGATTTATATAATTAATCGGAGGGAATAACTAATGAGAATTGCAATTGGATGTGACCACATCGTAACAGATGAAAAAATGGCGGTTTCAGAATTTTTGAAATCAAAAGGATATGAAGTCATTGACTTTGGTACATATGACCATACACGTACTCACTACCCAATCTTTGGTAAAAAAGTAGGGGAAGCTGTAACTAGTGGTCAAGCTGATCTTGGGGTATGTATCTGTGGTACTGGTGTTGGTATCAACAATGCTGTAAATAAAGTTCCTGGTGTTCGTTCTGCCTTAGTTCGTGATATGACAACAGCACTTTATGCTAAAGAACAATTGAACGCCAACGTTATCGGTTTTGGTGGTAAGATTACTGGTGAATTGCTCATGTGTGACATCATTGAAGCTTTCATCCATGCTGAATACAAACCATCTGAAGAAAACAAAAAATTGATTGCGAAAATTGAACACCTTGAAAGTCACAATGCTCAACAAACAGACGCAAACTTCTTCACTGAATTCCTTGAAAAATGGGATCGCGGAGAATACCACGACTAAGAGGTGACCTATGATTTTAACAGTCACAATGAACCCATCCATTGATATTTCCTATCCCTTGGATGAGTTGAAGATTGATACTGTCAATCGTGTGGTGGATGTAACCAAAACGGCTGGTGGTAAGGGCCTCAATGTTACCCGAGTACTTTCAGAATTTGGGGATTCTGTTCTTGCTACTGGTTTAGTGGGTGGCAAACTTGGTGAGTTTTTGGTTGAAAATATCGATGATCAAGTAAAGAAAGATTTCTTCTCAATTCAGGGAGAAACTCGTAACTGTATCGCTATTCTTCATGGAGATAATCAAACAGAAGTTCTTGAAAAAGGACCTGAAGTTCTTGAACAAGAAGGTCAAGACTTTTTGGATCATTTCAAAAAACTCTTGGACTCAGTTGAAGTAGTAGCTATCTCAGGTAGTTTACCAGCTGGCCTTCCAGTTGATTATTATGCGAGCTTGGTAGAACTTGCTAATCAAGCTGGCAAGTCTGTTGTCTTGGACTGCTCTGGTGCAGCACTTCAGGCGGTTCTTGAATCACCACATAAACCAACAGTCATCAAACCAAATAATGAGGAATTGTCTCAGCTTCTAGGAAGAGAAGTTTCTGAGGATTTGGATGAATTAAAAGAAGTCCTTCAAGAACCTTTGTTTGCAGGTATTGAATGGATTATCGTTTCACTTGGTGCCAACGGTGCCTTTGCCAAACATGGTGACACTTTCTACAAGGTAGATATTCCTAGAATTCAGGTAGTCAACCCTGTTGGATCTGGAGATTCTACAGTTGCTGGAATTTCTTCAGGTTTACTTCATAAAGAATCGGATGCAGAACTACTCATCAAGGCAAATGTCCTTGGTATGCTCAATGCTCAAGAAAAAATGACTGGTCATGTCAACATGGCCAACTATCAAGCTCTATATGATCAATTAATAGTAAAAGAGGTATAAAATGGCTTTAACAGAACAAAAACGTGCACGCTTAGAAAAACTTTCTGATGAAAATGGTATCATCTCAGCTCTTGCATTTGACCAACGTGGTGCTTTGAAACGCCTCATGGCTCAACACCAAACAGAAGAACCAACTGTGGCTCAAATGGAAGAACTTAAAGTTTTGGTAGCAGATGAATTGACTAAATACGCTTCATCTATGCTTCTTGATCCTGAATATGGACTTCCAGCAACTAAAGCTCTTGATGAAAAAGCTGGTCTCCTTCTTGCTTATGAAAAAACAGGTTATGATACAACAAGCACAAAACGCTTGCCAGACTGCTTGGATGTTTGGTCTGCAAAACGTATTAAAGAAGAAGGTGCAGATGCAGTTAAATTCTTGCTTTACTATGATGTAGATAGCTCAGACGAACTCAACCAAGAAAAACAAGCTTACATCGAACGTATCGGTTCTGAATGTGTGGCTGAAGATATCCCATTCTTCCTTGAAATTCTTGCTTACGATGAAAAAATTGCTGACGCAGGTTCTGTAGAATACGCGAAAGTAAAACCACACAAAGTTATTGGTGCTATGAAAGTCTTCTCAGACCCACGCTTTAACATTGATGTCTTGAAAGTAGAAGTTCCTGTTAACATTAAATATGTTGAAGGCTTCGCTGAGGGTGAAGTGGTTTACACACGTGAAGAAGCAGCAGCCTTCTTCAAAGCACAAGATGAAGCAACTAACTTGCCATACATCTACTTGAGTGCAGGTGTATCAGCTAAACTCTTCCAAGATACTCTTGTATTTGCTCATGAATCAGGTGCAAACTTTAACGGTGTTCTTTGTGGCCGTGCTACATGGGCTGGATCAGTTGAAGCTTACATAAAAGATGGTGAAGAAGCAGCTCGCGAATGGCTTCGCACAACTGGTTTTGAAAACATTGATGAGCTCAATAAAGTTCTTCAAACAACAGCGACTTCATGGAAAGAACGCGTGTAAGCAAGTCCTCCTAGGTTAGGAACATGAATCTAAAAAAATTTTAAAAAAAGTTTTATGTAAAGGTTTACAAAATAACTTACTTGTGCTATACTTAAATCACAAGTTAATACAAGGTGAGTGTTACTAAGTAATATTAGGCATGATCACAGGTGAATTAGAAATCGGCTGATTTTCTAGTTCATTTGTGGTCATTTTTTGTACTCATATACCTTTAAGATATAAAAGGAGGATGACATGTATCGAATTCTAAATCCAATGAATCACAATGTCTCGCTTGTCAGAAATGATAAAGGAGAAGAAGTGATTGTGATTGGTAAGGGGATTACATTTGGAAAGAAGAAAGGGGATTTGATTGCTGAACATCAGGTTGAGAAAATCTTTCGGATGAAGACCGAAGAGTCCAGGGAAAACTTTATGGCTCTCCTCAAAGATGTTCCGCTTGATTTTATCACAGTGACTTATGAAATCATTGATAAGCTATCAAAGAAATATCATTATCCGATTCAAGAGTATCTCTACGTAACATTGACAGATCATATTTACTGTTCTTACCAAGCTCTAGCACAAGGAAGGTACAAGGATAGTAATCTGCCAGATATTTCCACTAAGTATCCTGTCGCTTTTCAAATCGCAAATGAAGCATTTGAAATTTACCGTCAGAAGCTAGCAGATCATTTTCCTGAGGACGAAATTATTCGGATTGCTTATCATTTCATTAATGCCGAAGGTGAAAATGAAGTGGAACTTGTGGAGTCGATTGATAAGAGGAAAGAAATTCTCAGGAATGTTGAAGAAGTTTTAACGGACTATGCAATTCAACGAACTAAAGAGAATAACCATTTCTATGATCGTTTTATGATTCATTTGAATTATTTCTTGGATTATTTAGACAGATCTAGAGATGATAACCAATCACTTCTGGATATGGAAGATCATATTAAACAATCCTATCCAAAAGCGTTCGAGATTGGTTCCAAGATCTATGATGTGATTACGCAACATACGGGTCTTGATTTGTATAAAAGTGAACGAGTTTATCTAGTTCTACATATCCAACGTTTATTGTCATAAAAATTTATTTAAAACTATATAAGGAGAATTCTATCATGAATAGAGAAGAAGTAACATTGTTAGGTTTTGAAATCGTAGCCTATGCTGGCGATGCTCGTTCAAAACTATTGGAAGCTTTAAAGGCTGCTGAAGCTGGTGATTTTGCGAAAGCAGATAGCTTAGTTGAGGAAGCTGGTTCTTGCATTGCAGAGGCTCACCACGCGCAAACAAGTCTATTGGCTAAGGAAGCTTCTGGTGAGGACTTAGCCTATAGTGTAACCATGATGCATGGCCAAGACCACTTGATGACAACTATCTTATTAAAAGATTTGATGCACCATTTAATTGAACTGTACAAGAGAGGAGTTAAATAATGAATAAACTAATTGCATTTATTGAGAAAGGAAAACCTTTCTTTGAGAAACTATCTCGTAATATCTATCTTCGTGCTATTCGTGATGGTTTCATTGCAGGTATGCCTGTTATTCTCTTCTCAAGTATCTTTATCTTAATCGCCTTTGTACCAAACTCATGGGGCTTTAAATGGTCTGATGAAGTTGTAGCATTTCTGATGAAACCTTATAGCTATTCTATGGGTATTCTGGCTCTCTTGGTAGCTGGTACAACAGCTAAGTCATTGACCGACTCAGTAAACCGTAGCATGGAGAAAACCAATCAAATCAACTATATGTCAACACTGTTAGCAGCTATTGTTGGTTTGTTGATGTTGGCAGCTGATCCTATCGAAAATGGTCTTGCTACTGGATTCTTGGGGACAAAAGGTTTGCTTTCAGCCTTCCTTGCTGCCTTTGTTACTGTAGCAATATATAAGGTTTGTGTTAAGAACAACGTCACTATTCGTATGCCTGACGAAGTTCCACCAAATATCTCACAAGTCTTTAAAGATGTGATTCCATTCACTCTCTCAGTTGTTTCACTTTATGCTCTTGATTTACTAGCTCGTCATTTTGTTGGTGCAAGCGTAGCAGAATCAATCGGTAAATTCTTTGCACCATTATTCTCTGCTGCTGATGGTTATCTAGGTATTACGATTATCTTTGGTGCATTTGCCTTCTTCTGGTTTGTTGGTATCCATGGTCCATCTATTGTTGAACCTGCTATCGCAGCAATTACCTATGCCAATGCCGAAGTCAACTTGAACCTTCTCCAACAAGGTATGCACGCTGACAAGATTCTTACTTCTGGTACACAAATGTTTATCGTTACCATGGGTGGTACTGGTGCGACACTGGTTGTTCCATTCATGTTCATGTGGTTAACAAAATCTAAACGTAACCGTGCAATCGGACGCGCTTCAGTAGTTCCAACTTTCTTTGGTGTAAATGAACCAATCTTGTTTGGTGCACCTCTTGTTTTGAATCCAATCTTCTTCATTCCATTTATCTTTGCTCCTATCGCAAACGTTTGGATCTTTAAATTCTTCATTGAAACTCTTGGAATGAATTCATTTACTGCTAATCTACCATGGACAACCCCAGCTCCACTAGGTCTAGTTCTTGGTACGAACTTCCAAGTTCTATCATTCATTCTTGCTGCTCTTCTAATCGTGGTTGACGTAGTCATTTACTATCCATTCCTTAAAGTCTATGATGAACAAATTCTTGAAGAAGAGCGTTCAGGTAAATCTAATGATGAATTGAAAGACAAAGTTGCTGCAAACTTCAACACTGCAAAAGCAGATGCTATTCTTGAAAAAGCGGGTGTAGAAGCAGCACAAAATACCATCACTGAAGAAACAAATGTACTCGTTCTCTGTGCTGGTGGAGGTACAAGTGGTCTCCTTGCAAATGCTTTGAACAAGGCAGCTGCAGAGTACAATGTTCCTGTGAAAGCAGCAGCAGGTGGCTATGGTGCTCACCGTGAAATGTTGCCAGAGTTTGATCTTGTTATCCTTGCCCCTCAAGTTGCTTCAAACTTTGAAGATATGAAAGCAGAAACTGATAAACTCGATATTAAACTTGCGAAAACAGAAGGCGCTCAATACATCAAATTAACTCGTGATGGAAAAGGTGCTCTTGCATTCGTACAAGCTCAATTCGATTAACGATAGGGACTATAAAACAGTCTCCTATCGTTACGGAAATCGCTATGGCGAATTTCCTAATCGCCTTGTTAATTCGTTGGTAAAAAGATATCGTTTTTACCTCCTCATGTCACAATTCGATTAACGATAGGGACTGTGAAACAGTCTCCTCTCGTTACGGAAATCGCTATGGCGAATTTCCTAATCGCCTTGTTAATTCGTCGGTAAAAAGATATCGTTTTTACCTCCTCATGTCACAATTCGATTAATAATAGGGACTATGAAATAGTTTCCTCTCGTTACGGAAATCGCTATGGCGAATTTCCTAATCGCCTTGTTAATTCGTCGGTAAAAAGATATCGTTTTTACCTCCTCATGTCACAATTCGATTAATAATAGGGACTCTGAAATAGTCTTCTATCGTTACGGAAATCGCTATGGCGAATTTCCTAATCGCCTTATTAATTCGTCGGTAAAAAGATATCGTTTTTACCTCCTCATGTCACAATTTGGTGACTCGGTACAAGAAGTGAGATGGAGAAGGATGGCTCACTGACTCCTCTCCTCTCATTTTTACTTTATTTAAATCAAGAAATAGGTGAAAAAATGACAAAAACATTACCAAAAGACTTTATTTTTGGTGGCGCAACAGCTGCCTATCAAGCAGAAGGTGCTACACATACTGATGGAAAAGGACCAGTTGCGTGGGATAAATATCTTGAAGATAACTATTGGTACACTGCAGAACCAGCCAGTGACTTTTACAATCGATATCCAGTTGACCTAAAGCTAGCAGAAGAGTATGGTGTCAATGGCATTCGAATTTCTATTGCCTGGTCACGTATTTTCCCAACAGGCTACGGTCAAGTAAATCAGAAAGGTGTCGAGTTTTATCATAATTTATTTGCAGAGTGTCACAAACGTCATGTTGAGCCCTTTGTAACTCTTCATCACTTTGATACGCCAGAAGCTCTACATTCAAATGGAGACTTCTTAAACCGTGAAAATATCGAACACTTTGTAGACTACGCTGCCTTCTGTTTTGAAGAATTCCCAGAAGTAAACTATTGGACAACCTTTAATGAAATTGGGCCAATTGGTGATGGTCAATACTTGGTTGGTAAATTCCCTCCAGGTATCCAGTACGACCTTGCCAAAGTTTTCCAATCGCACCACAATATGATGGTTTCTCATGCGCATGCAGTCAAGCTATATAAAGATAAAGGTTATAAAGGTGAAATTGGTGTTGTTCATGCCCTGCCTACTAAATATCCTCTAGATCCTGAAAATCAAGCAGATGTTCGCGCTGCTGAGTTGGAAGATATTATTCACAATAAATTTATCTTGGATGCAACTTATCTAGGTCGCTATTCAGCTGAAACGATGGAAGGTGTCAACCATATCTTATCAGTCAATGGTGGTAGCTTAGATCTTCGTGAAGAAGATTTCGAAGTATTAGAAGCCGCAAAAGACTTGAACGACTTCCTTGGAATCAATTACTATATGAGTGACTGGATGGAAGCATTTGATGGAGAAACTGAAATTATCCATAATGGTAAGGGTGAGAAAGGAAGCTCTAAATACCAAATCAAAGGTGTTGGTCGTCGTGTAGCTCCTGACTATGTACCACGTACGGACTGGGATTGGATTATCTACCCTCAAGGTTTATATGACCAAATCATGCGAGTGAAGAAAGATTATCCTAACTACAAGAAGATTTACATCACAGAAAATGGACTTGGTTATAAAGATGAGTTCGTTGATAACACTGTTTACGATGATGGCCGTATTGATTATGTCAAACAACACTTGGAAGTCTTGTCTGATGCTATTGCAGATGGCGCTAATGTGAAAGGTTACTTCATTTGGTCATTAATGGATGTCTTCTCATGGTCAAATGGTTATGAAAAACGTTACGGCCTCTTCTATGTTGATTTTGAAACCCAGGAGCGTTATCCGAAGAAATCAGCTCACTGGTACAAGAAAGTAGCGGAAACTCAAGTGATTGAGTAGTAGAATTAGTAATTAGATATAGAATTCTAGTGAGGCAGAAAGATGTTCAAAGATTTTATCCAATCTATTTATGAAAAAGTTTATATTATAAATTTCGAAAAATGTTCTCAAATACCGTATTTGACGAATGAAGAATTGAAAAGTCTCGGAAAATGGTATGTCTCGACTGGTAAAGAATGGATTTGTCATTCAGATTATGAGCTGGAAGAATTTAAAAATCTGTTTTTAAATTTTATCAATCCTGAAGAATGGGATAATATCTCCTTTGATTCAGATTTTATGCCGTTTCAACAATCATAAAGAATCTAGGAAACTCTCGGTAAAAATATTCATCAAAAAATGCGTAATATCAAGATTTTTATTTTCCTGATATTACGCATTTTATATTTTTATCAATCCTTAATTTTATGACTTAGATAGAATAATTTTTGTTTGTTTAGAAAGTTCAGTGTAATTTTCTTGGCTAAGTTTAGAGTCAGAAACAATCGTGTCGATATCTGATATATTGTAAAAAGTATAAAAATCAAACTTATTAAACTTACTATGGTCTGCTAGTAAGTATTTTTTATTAGCGTTATTGAGCGCAATTCGCTGTGCTTCGCCCTCTTCTTCGCTAAAGGTTGCAATTGCCTTGTCTTTGATACCGTTGCAACTAACAAAGGCTTTGGAAAATTGGAGGTTGGTCAAATTCTGCAAAGTGAGAGTGCCAACAAAGGCTCCAGTGATCGAACGATAATTTCCACCGATCAAAATCAAATCTGTTAGTTTTCGTTCATTTAAGATAAGAAAGACAGGCAAGCTGTTTGTTACAACACGAATATTGTCAATGGGGAGTTCCCGAGCAAAGTATTCCAGAGTAGTTCCTGGACCGATAAAAATGGTTTCCCCTTCATCAATTAAGTGACCTGCAAAACGACTGATTTCTTGTTTTTCTGTTATCTGTAAGCCTTGTTTTTCAACATTTGAGCGCTCATTGTTTAAAAGTGAACCTGTACGAAGTTTTTCAGCGCCACCATGCACACGGACCAACAAATCTTTGTCCGCTAATTCTTGTAAGTAGCGACGAGCAGTCATGTCTGACACATCTAGACGTGACATGATCTCTTTTACAGTAATGGTTCCTTTCGTATTCACAGTCTCTAAAATATGATCTAATTTTTCTTGCTTTAACATCCTGGTCACCTCGATTTCTACTATAATCATCTTACCATAAAATACTCAAACACTCAAATAAAAAAACAAAAGGAAACAAAAACAAAAATATCATGGTTGTTTTAAACAAACCATGATATTTGTTATCACTCATAAAATAGTTGACTTAATCTAAACCGTAGAGGTAGTCCTCATCCTGCATAGCTTCAACTTCACCAAGGAGGTAACCATTTCCGACTTGGGAGAAGAAGTCGTGGTTAGAAGTTCCTGTTGAGATCCCGTTCATGACGATAGGATTGACGTCATCTGCTGAGTCAGGAAAGAGGGGATCTTGTCCGAGGTTCATAAGAGCTTTATTGGCATTGTAACGAAGGAAGGTTTTAACTTCCTCAGTCCAGCCAACACCGTCATAGAGGCTCTCTGTATAGCCCTCTTCGTTCTCATAGAGGGTGTAGAGCAGGTCGTACATCCATTCTTTCAGTTTTTCTTGCTCTTCTTCAGGCAATTCGTTGAAACCAAGTTGGAATTTGTAACCAATGTAGGTTCCGTGAACAGACTCATCACGGATGATCAGTTTGATGATTTCCGCAACGTTGGCCAGTTTGTTGTTACCGAGATAGTAGAGTGGGGTGAAGAAACCAGAGTAGAAGAGGAAGGTTTCAAGGAAAACGCTGGCAACTTTCTTTTCAAGTGGGCTACCATTGAGATAGATTTCATTGATAATTTCCGCTTTTCTTTGTAGATAGGGGTTAGTGTTGGTCCATTCAAAGATTTCTTCGATTTCAGCCTTGGTATTCAAGGTTGAAAAGATAGAAGAATAAGATTTTGCGTGGACAGATTCCATAAACTGGATGTTATTGAAAACAGCTTCCTCATGCGGTGTACGGATGTCTGCGCGAAGTGCTTGAACCCCTGTTTCAGATTGCATGGTATCTAAAAGGGTCAAACCACCAAAGACTTTTCCAACCAAGTCTTTTTCTTTGTTTGATAGTTTTCTCCAGTCGTCTAGGTCATTTGACAAGGGGATACGCGTATCGAGCCAGAATTGCTCCGTCAGCTTTTCCCAAGTTGATTTGTCGATGACATCTTCGATGGCATTCCAGTTAATGGCTTTGTAGTAAGTTTCCATTTGAAATCTCTTTCTGTATGTAATAATGCGATAACAATCAACTACTATTTTATCACAAATTGGTAAGGGGATGGAAGAAAAAGTCGGCGAACCGACTTTTGAATGGATAGCTCCTGTTTAAGGTCTCTAGTCTAACTATATAAAAACTAGATCACACAGCTCTCACATTGGTTGGCACCGACTTCTCCACCGTCGTCTGTAAAGGTACGGACGTAGTAGATAGACTTGATACCCTTGTTAAAGGCGTAGTTACGAAGGATAGAGAGATCACGAGTCGTTTGTTTGTTTTCTTTCTTCCATTCGTAAAGACCTTTTGGAATGTCACTGCGCATGAAGAGGGTGAGGGAAAGTCCTTGGTCTACGTGCTCTGTCGCAGCCGCATAAACATCGATCACCTTGCGCATATCCATGTCGTAAGCAGAAGTGTAGTAAGGAATGGTTTCTGTTGACAAGCCAGCAGCAGGATAGTAGATTTTACCGATTTTCTTTTCTTGACGCTCTTCGATACGTTGCGTAATCGGGTGGATAGAAGCAGAAACGTCGTTGATGTAACTGATAGAACCATTTGGCGCTACAGCAAGGCGGTTTTGGTGGTAAAGTCCATCTGCTTGAACCTTGTCGCGAAGTTCAGCCCAGTCAGCAGCACTTGGGATAAAGACATCTTTGAAAAGTTCTTTAACACGGTCTGATTTTGGAACAAATTCGCCCGTTATATACTTGTCAAAGTAGCTTCCATTAGCATAGTCTGATTTTTCAAAGTTGTGGAAGGTAATACCACGTTCACGCGCGATATTGTTTGATTCTACCAAGGTCCAGTAGTTCATAAGCATAAAGTAGATGCTTGTAAACTCAACAGACTCAGGCGATCCATATTCAATCAATTGTTGGGCAAGGTAGCTGTGAAGCCCCATGGCACCAAGACCAAAGGTATGAGCTTGGCTATTTCCGTGGTCGATGGTAGGAACAGCTACGATGTGTGAACTATCTGTAACGAAAGTAAGGGCACGAACCATAGCACGGATAGAACGACCAAAATCAGGTGAAGTCATCATGTTAACCACGTTGGTTGAACCAAGGTTACATGAAACGTCCGTTCCCATTTGAAGGAATTCTTGAGCATCGTTGATCAAGCTTGGTTCTTGGACTTGAAGAATCTCAGAACACAAGTTACTCATGATAATCTTACCATCAACAGGATTTGCACGGTTAGCCGTATCAATGTTGACTACATAAGGGTAGCCAGATTCTTGTTGCAATTTAGAGATTTCAGTTTCCAAATCACGCGCCTTGATTTTTGTCTTGCGGATATTTGGATTTGCGACTAATTCATCGTATTTTTCAGTGATGTCGATGTAGTTAAATGGCACACCGTATTCAAGCTCTACTGAGTAGGGGCTAAAGAGGTACATTTCTTCATTTTTACGTGCTAATTCGTAGAATTTATCGGGTACTACAACACCAAGTGAAAGGGTCTTTACACGAACTTTTTCATCGGCGTTTTCTTTCTTAGTTGAAAGGAAGGCGATAATATCTGGGTGGAAGACGTTGAGGTAGACAACACCAGCACCTTGACGTTGACCCAATTGGTTTGAGTAAGAGAAGCTATCTTCGAAAAGCTTCATAACTGGAACGACGCCAGAAGCTGCTCCTTCATAGCCTTTGATAGGTGCACCAGCTTCACGAAGGTTGCTGAGAGTAATTCCCACACCACCACCGATACGTGAAAGTTGAAGAGCTGAGTTGATAGAACGTCCGATAGAGTTCATATCATCAGTTACTTGGATCAGGAAACATGATACCAATTCACCACGACGAGCGCGTCCAGCATTCAAGAAGGAAGGAGTAGCAGGTTGGTAGCGTTGGTGGATGATTTCATTGGCAATGTCGATTGCAACAGCTTCATTGCCATCAGCGAAATAAAGGGCGTTAAAGAAGACGCGGTCTTCCATGCTTTCAAGATAATATTCACCGTCGTTAGTTTTCAAAGCATATTGATTGTAAAATTTATAAGCTGCCATGAAAGACTTGAATTGGAAGTTTTGGTCTTTGATAAATTGAGACAATTCTTCCAAAAACTCTGGACGGTAGTTCTTGATAAAGGCTGTTTCGATGTAGTTGTGTTCAATGAGGTAGTTGATTTTATCCTTGATTGAATCAAAAACCATAGTGTTTGGAACTACATTTTCTTTAAAGAAGGCATCCAAGGCTTCCTTATCTTTATGAAGCATGATTTGTCCATTGACAGGACGGTTGATTTCGTTATTGAGACGGAAGTAAGTCACGTCCTCAAGATGTTTTAATCCCATAAAATTTCCCTTATCTAATTACAAAAGAAAGGCTTCTAAGTTAGCCCTAGAAGCAGTTTCTTCTGGATGATGTACTAAGATTATGCTAATTGTTTCAATTTTCCTGGTTGGAAACCTGAAAAGACTTCAGTTGGTGTTTGGATAACAGGAGCCGCGCTGAAACCGAGCTCTTTAACTTGATCGATGTACTCAGGTTGCTCATCAAGATTGATTTCACGATAAGCGACATTATTACTGTCCAAGAAACGTTTGGTCATCTTACATTGGACACAGTTGTTTTTAGAATAAACGGTTACCATTGTGTAACTCCTCTTTCAAAATAGATTACTTTCTTAGTATATCAGAAAATAAATTTTTGTCAATGATTTAAAACTAAATATAGTGGTCTATTTTTATGCTTAAGCTCACAAAACACAATATGTAGTGTTTGCTTTGTAAAATAGTGATGATAATCCTACAAGTAGTTTTTTGGAAAACTATATCCTGTGTTTTGTTATCTAGAATAGAAGATTTTCAGCAAGTTATCTGAAAGGAAATCGAATAAATCCCATAAAATGCTTGAAAAAAATCCTAGAAGATGATATAATACCAAATTGTAAGGGTTATCACATATAACTCAAAAAAGAAAGAACAAAAGGAGAGTCAAACTATGGCTTCTAAAGATTTCCACGTAGTGGCAGAAACAGGTATTCACGCACGTCCAGCAACATTGTTGGTACAAACTGCAAGCAAATTTGCTTCAGATATCACTCTTGAGTACAAAGGTAAATCAGTTAACCTTAAATCAATCATGGGTGTTATGAGTCTTGGTGTTGGCCAAGGTGCTGACGTAACTATCTCAGCTGAAGGTGCAGATGCAGATGACGCTATCGCTGCAATCTCAGAAACAATGGAAAAAGAAGGATTGGCATAAGGAAAATGACAGAAATGCTTAAAGGAATCGCAGCATCTGATGGTGTTGCAGTTGCAAAAGCATATCTACTCGTTCAACCGGATTTGTCATTCGAGACTGTTTCAGTCGAAGATACAAACGCAGAAGAGGCTCGTTTGGATGTAGCTCTTGAAGCTTCTCAAAACGAGCTTTCTCTTATCCGTGAGAAAGCTGTAGGTACGCTTGGTGAAGAAGCGGCTCAAGTTTTTGACGCTCATTTGATGGTTCTTGCTGACCCAGAATTGATTGGTCAGATTAAAGAAACAATCCGTGCTAAGAAAGTCAATGCAGAAGCAGGTCTTAAAGAAGTGACTGACATGTTCATCACTATCTTTGAAGGCATGGAAGACAACCCATATATGCAAGAACGTGCAGCGGATATCCGCGACGTGACAAAACGTGTATTGGCAAATCTTCTTGGTAAGAAATTGCCAAACCCAGCTTCTATCAATGAAGAAGTAATCGTGATTGCGCATGACTTGACACCATCTGATACAGCTCAATTGGACAAAAACTTTGTAAAAGCTTTTGTAACAAACATCGGTGGACGTACAAGCCACTCAGCTATCATGGCACGTACACTTGAAATTGCAGCTGTATTGGGAACAAATAACATCACTGAAGTGGTGAAAGACGGTGATATCCTTGCCGTTAACGGAATTACTGGTGAAGTGATTATCAACCCAACAGATGAACAAGCGGCAGAATTTAAAGCAGCTGGTGAAGCTTATGCTAAACAAAAAGCTGAATGGGCACTTTTGAAAGATGCTCAAACAGTGACTGCTGACGGTAAACACTTCGAGTTGGCTGCTAACATCGGTACTCCAAAAGACGTTGAAGGTGTTAACAACAACGGTGCAGAAGCTGTTGGACTTTACCGTACAGAGTTCTTATACATGGATTCTCAAGACTTCCCAACTGAAGATGAGCAGTATGAAGCATACAAGGCTGTTCTTGAGGGAATGAATGGTAAACCTGTGGTTGTTCGTACAATGGATATCGGTGGAGATAAGGAACTTCCTTACTTCGATATGCCACACGAAATGAACCCATTCCTTGGATTCCGTGCCCTTCGTATCTCTATTTCTGAAACTGGAGATGCAATGTTCCGTACACAAATCCGTGCCCTTCTTCGTGCTTCTGTTCATGGTCAATTGCGTATCATGTTCCCAATGGTTGCCCTTTTGAAAGAATTCCGTGCAGCCAAAGCAGTTTATGAAGAAGAAAAAGCAAACCTTCTTGCTGAAGGTGTTGCAGTTGCGGATGACATCCAAGTTGGTATCATGATTGAAATCCCTGCAGCAGCGATGCTTGCAGACCAATTTGCTAAAGAAGTAGACTTCATGTCAATTGGTACAAACGACTTGATCCAATACTCAATGGCAGCAGACCGTATGAACGAGCAAGTTTCATACCTTTACCAACCATATAACCCATCAATCCTTCGCTTGATCGACAACGTTATCAAGGCAGCTCACGCTGAAGGTAAATGGGCTGGTATGTGTGGTGAGATGGCTGGTGACCAAAAAGCTGTTCCACTTCTTGTCGGAATGGGCTTGGATGAATTCTCTATGTCAGCAACATCTGTACTTCGTACACGTAGCTTGATGAAGAAATTGGATACTGCTAAGATGGAAGAGTACGCTAACCGTGCCCTTACAGAGTGTTCAACAATGGAAGAAGTTCTTGAACTTCAAAAAGAATACGTTAACTTTGATTAATGTGATTAACCTTGTAACATAGTTGCAAGGTTTTTTGACGCATTTTGGAAAAGTGTAGTCCTATAAAGTCCACTTTAAAATGCTCCGGAGGCATGGTATAATAGGGGAAAGTAATTAGAATAAGAGAGAAAACATGTCTAAAGAAATTGATATTGAGTACTACCACCAGCTGGCCTTGCAAAAGCAGAAGGAGCATCGAAAAGTTTTAGCCAATTTAAAGAAAAAACCACCAAAAAATCTAGATAAGATAGCCCAACAGATTCACCAAGAAGTCTTTGAGGAGATTGATTGTACTGCCTGTGCTAACTGTTGTAAGACATTGGGGCCTGACTTTAAAGAAGCGGATATTACACGAATCGCCAAGTATTTTAAGATGAAATTACCAGCTTTTGAAGCGGAGTTTCTGCAAGTAGATGAAGATGGTGATAAGGTTTTCAAATCCATGCCCTGCCCATTTTTAGGAGGAGATAACCTCTGTTCCATCTATGAAGTTCGTCCAAAGGCCTGTCGAGAGTTCCCCCATACTGATCGTAAAAAAATCCATCAAATCAACCATTTGACGATTAAGAATACTTTGACCTGTCCAGCAGCCTATCTCTTTGTTGAGAAATTAAAGGATAAGTTATAGAGATTTAAAGGATAAAAAATTTCTAATAATAACTAACAATATGAAGGGGGAACTCTGTGCCTAGACCGAAAACAAAAGAGGAGCTAGTGCTGGCCTCTAAGGAAAACTATGAAAAGCTCAATCGTTTTATCTCCCAACTAAGTGAAGATGAGCTACAGACTCCATTTGATTTTTCAAGAGACCCAAAGAAAAAAGAAGCTCACTGGAAAAGGGATAAAAATCTACGGGATGTCTTAATCCATCTTTATGAATGGCAGCAGTTACTTTTGACTTGGGTACATTCTAATCAAGAAGGTCACGAAAGACCTTTTCTCCCTGAATCTTATAATTGGAAAACTTATGGAGAAATGAATGTCGCTTTTTGGAAGAAGCACCAGAAAACGACATTAGAAGAAGCAACTAGACTCTTGGCGAAATCACATAGAGAGGTTTTAGAGTTGGTGGAAGGCTTTAGCACTGACGAACTCTTTACCAAAGGTGTCTATAAGTGGACAGGTGGGACAAGTCTAGGTTCCTACTTTGTCAGTAGTACCTCCAGTCATTATGATTGGGCTCTGAAAAAACTCAAAGCACATCAGAAGAATTGTAAAGGATAGATGGACTATTTGAAATAGAAAGAATGAGTTCTTTTAAACGTAAGATAAAAGCAAAGGGCTATCAAGTGATGTAGCCCTTTTGAGTTATACAAGCAAATTACCATGCAAAAGCTGTCGTTGGAGCATTGAGCGCTTCTAACCACTGTTTATTTTTTACAGGGCAAAGAGTTACGGATATACCTGCCATATCTAGACTGGTCATAAATGTTCCTGATTTTATAAAAGTAATAGTGACTCCTTCAATTTCTAAGAGTTGAAGGAGATCATTGATAAATATCCCCATTTCTAGGTTGCTGGTAGTGCCTAGATTATTTACAAGCAATATAAATTGATCGCCCTTTTTCCAATGATAGTGCAATCTTAATTTACTTATAATTTCATTTGCAAGGATTTCCGAAGATTGAAATGGGACGATACGATAGCCTTCTTCGCCATGTATCCCAATACCATAAGAAATATTTCCTTCTTCCAAGTTAAATAGTGGAAGGGTGGCTTGGGGGAGACTAGCAGCTTTCGTTGCAAAGCCAATTGTTGCGATTTCGGGAGCAAGTTCATGACCTAAATCGGTTAGTTGTTCTATGTCAGCTCCATTTTGAGCTGCATATCCTAGAATTTTATGAAGTAAAATAGTCCCTGCAAGCCCTCTTCCTCTAATTTGAAATCTATTGTGAGGTTCAATAGAAATATCGTCGTGTGCTAGACTATAGCCAACCTTAATTCCTTCTTGTCTAGCAGTATTAATGGCCCAGCTAAATTCTTTGATGTCTGCTTCGAAATTTTTTACAATGATGAAGACACCGTGACCATTGTTTAAAAAACGAATGGACTCTAAGATTTCAGTTCTTGTAGGAGGAGTAAATAATTGGCCATAGATAGCAGCAGTAAGCATTCCTTCTCCCACATATCCAATATGAGCGGGTTCGTGACCGGAACCTCCACCCGACAATATTGGAACCTGATGAGGATTGCGATTTTTTTGATGGACTAGTGGTAAAGTAGGGTGTTTTTCTAATTCAGGATGACTGCTGACAGTTGCCGAAATGTAACTTGAAATAATTTTCTGTTTATGATTTGAAATAAATGTCATTGTGGTCTCTTTCCAATAATTGTCATGATTAGAAAGTCTGGTTGTGGAACTGGACTTTTTTTATTGACGTAAGCCTTCACGATTTCTGCTAGAGCATGTGAATGATAGTCTAACAAAAAACAAGTATAAGCAGATGAATCGATATCAATCTGACCGTATTCTCTTAAAATTTTTGATACAAGCAAGCGACAGTAGCTGATAAATTGGTCATAGAAGTTATTTTGCCCTTGAATATCAAAAAGTTGAATATAAAAGTCACGCTCTTGTTCGAAATAAAGAAATAATTCTTGTAATAGTTTTTGGCCTGAAATGAAGTCCAAGTTATTGGTGATATACTCGGTTAAGTCATTTTCAAATATCCAGTCTAGCAGTTCATATTTGTCAAGAAAGTGATTATAAAAGGTCTGTCTACGAATGCCAGCTGATTCCATGATATCTACAATGGAGATTTTGTCAAATTCTCTAGTAGCTAATAGGTCTCTAAATGCCTTGGCAATCCGTTTTTTTGTAATAAATGATGATGCCATAGGAAACCTTTCTTTTACTTACTTCATTTTACCAAAAAAATGTTTTAAACGGGTTTAAAAGGGGACAAATAATAGAATCTGTCCCTTATCATCCAGCGATAAAAAATATATAATGAAAGCGAAAACAAAGGTAGATGCCGAAAGGAGTTTCTCATGAAAAAAATTATAAATGAACCGACACAAGTTGTTGATGAAATGTTGCAGGGATTGTCATTCATGCATGATGACTTGGTAGAACGCTTAGATGGATTTGATGTCATTGTTAGAAAGGCAGAAAAGACAGGAAAAGTTGGACTTATTTCAGGTGGAGGTTCAGGACATGAACCAAGTCATGCTGGATTTGTAGGAGATGGAATGTTGTCTGCTGCTATTTGTGGAGCAGTCTTCACTTCACCTACTCCGGACCAAATTTTAGAAGCTATTAAGGCGGCTGATGAAGGTGCTGGAGTTTTCATGGTCATCAAGAACTATTCTGGGGACATCATGAACTTTGAAATTGCACAAGAACTTGCTGAAATGGAAGGTATTGATGTAGCAAGTGTTGTGGTTGATGATGATATCGCTGTTGAAAATAGTCTCTATACCCAAGGCCGTCGAGGTGTTGCAGGTACTATATTAGTCCATAAAATTTTGGGTGATGCGGCTCGTTCTGGTAAATCATTAGCTGAAATGAAGGACTTGGCCGACAAACTTGTCTTAGAAATTAAAACAATTGGCTTAGCTCTATCTGGCGCTACTGTTCCAGAAGTTGGGAAACCAGGTTTTGTTCTAGAAGATGATGAATTTGAATATGGAGTTGGTATTCACGGTGAGCCAGGATATAAAAAAGAGAAAATGCAACCTTCAGCACAATTGGCCTCAGAATTGGTTGAAAAATTATCTGAAGGTTTCCAACTTAAAGCTGGAGAACGCTATGGCCTTCTCATTAATGGTTTAGGAAGCACTCCTCTTATGGAGCAATACGTATTTGCAAATGATGTAGCTAAATTACTCCATGAAAAAGGTGTTGAGTTGGCATTTAAGAAAATTGGAAACTATATGACATCAATTGATATGGCTGGCTTGTCATTAACATTGATTCGATTGGCAGATGATGAGTGGTTGGATGCTCTAAATGCACCTGTTACTACCCCAGCTTGGTAAGACTCAAGGAGGAAATGTTTCATGAATGCTGAACAAGCTCTTGAATGGATGAAGCTTTTTAATGAAAAGATTCAAGAACAGAAAGATTACCTTAGTGAGTTAGACACTCCAATAGGAGATGGAGACCACGGTGGAAATATGGCGCGTGGCATGGCTGCAGTTATGGAAAACTTAGAAGGAAAGCAATTTGAGACCAGCAGTGATGTTTTTAAACTTGTCTCAATGCAACTACTGAGTAAGGTAGGCGGTGCTTCTGGTCCCTTGTATGGCTCTGCTTTTATGGGCATGGCCAAGGCTGATTCTAATTCGAAAATAGAGGAAATCTTACAAAGCGGTTTGGATATGATTGTCAAACGTGGGAAAGCAGAAGTTGGAGAAAAGACAATGGTTGATGTTTGGACTCCTGTTATTGCTGCTTTGTCTGCTGGCCAATTGACTCAAGAGGTTATTGATAAGGTAGTGAATGCTACCAAAGATTTACTTGCAACTAAAGGAAGGGCATCTTATGTAGGAGAACGTTCTCTTGGACATATTGATCCTGGATCATTCTCATCAGGATTACTCTTTACTGCTCTTTTAGAAACTGGGGTGGTTTAATGGGAAGTATTGGTCTTGTTATCGTTTCACATTCCAAACACATTGCAGAAGGTGTTGTTGAACTGATTAGTGAAGTAGCTAAAGATGTTCCAATTACTTATGTAGGAGGAACCGAAGATGGAGGAATTGGAACAAGTTTTGATCAAGTAGATAGGGTTGTTTCCGAAAATCCAGCAGATACTTTATTAGCTTTTTTTGACCTAGGTTCTGCTAAAATGAACTTAGAAATGGTGGCTGATTTCAGTGATAAAAGTATCATCATCAATAGTGTTCCGATTGTAGAAGGTGCCTATACTGCAGCTGCTCTTCTTCAGGCTGGTGCAGAACTGTCAGTTATTCAAACACAGTTGTCGGAGCTTGAAATCAATAAATAAGGAATTTTACTATAACTCTTTTTATAGATGGCCTATTGATTATCTCAACTATCAAATTTTAAGTAAATAATTTCAAAATCAGAAAGGGATTGCTTTGTGCAGTTCCTTTTTATTTTAACAGTAGTAAAGCTATAGAGTTTCTAAATTGTGAATCATTCAAAACTGATTGTGATGGAACTATTCTAGCTTTAGAATTCTTTAAAAATTAAAATTTAAGGCAATCAATGACTTAGAATAGTGCAAAACCATCTATTTTATAGGGATTCTAGGTTTAGAATTGCATAGATATTTATGAAGCTAGGGTATTCGATAGTTAGGATTGTTCTATTCTGAAAGATTTTGAGCTGTCAATCTTCTAGAATAGTAGTTTGCCAATGAATTTTGAAAATTAGAGGGGATAAAAATAATCTTGACATTATTAGTTTCTTGCATTATAATGAGATTACATACCATTAGTATGTTGGAAAGGAGTTATAATGGCAAGGAATAGAAACTCACATGAAACTAGAAAAAAAATATTAGAAGTTTCGAAAGATTTATTTTTAGAAAAAGGATTTGATAATACCTCAATACAAGATATAATCGATGGGTTAGGTGGATTGACGAAAGGTGTTATTTATCATCATTTCGAGTCTAAAGATGAAATATTGCAATCAATCATTAGCGAAAATAATCAAGAAATTTTAAATTACAATTGGAGAGGAGATACTGCATTAGAAAAAATACAAAATTCTTTGATGGATGCGTTCTCTAATTTAGAACAACAAAGATTAGTATACTCAGTCTCAATTATGCTAAGAAGTCCACGTTTATTAGGAGAGCAGTATTTAAGTTTATTTTCTGATTTTTTACCAGAAATTAGGAAGAGAGTTTATGAAGGTGTTAAAGATGAATCAATAAAAACAGAATATCCGGAAGAACTAGCAGATTTAATCGTTTTGACGCTAGATGTTTGGATTGGATTCCAAATTTCTGTTTTTTCAGTAGAAGAATTAAAACGAAAAATGAATTTCATTAAACTGACTTTTGAAGGTTTGGGGGTGCAGTTGATTACTGATGAAATGATGGAAGTAATTTTCCAATTATTTGATCACTTAAAAGGTGTCAAATAAATTTTAAGTATTGATATTTTAAAAAATACCATACTCTAGATATGGTATTAAAAATTCAATCATACATACCTTTAGTATGTTTATTTTTTGATTTTTAACATACCAGAAGTATGTGAGGTGCTTTTTGAATAGTGTAATTAATATTAACAAAATTTTTTGGAGGAAAAATCTATGTTGTCGCTTATTAAAATTGAATTAAATAAAGCTTCAAAATCAAAATTATTTTTTGCTTGGTTGGGGACTATATTGATAATATTAGGTATTACAGGAATCATAATCATGGGGTTAGGTACTGATAATAAACTGGGAGATTTTGTTGGACAGAGTGCCAATAATATTAAAATTACTGATAAATGGGGAAGTTGGGCAATTGCAACATCATTGTTTGCATCTTTATTTACTAAAGCAGCATTTTTGATTTTTGAATCTTATTTATTGTCTACGATTATTATTGATGAATTTAAACGAAGAACAATTTTTCAGCTGTTTTCCTACCCTGTTTCTAAAATAAAGTTACTATGGGGAAAAGTGCTTACAGTAATTCTGATATCATTTATTGCTCATTTTACTGCACATTTAGTTATTCAATTATTAATTAAATTAGTAGCAGTTTTAACTGAATCAAATTATATCCCAGTAGCTAATCAAATGATTAACTTAGCTGGAATTACGTTTGGAACGGTATTAATCGGAATACTACCTTTTGTTTTAGGCATGATTAGGCATTCAATAGCTATAACAATGCTTTCAGGACTTGGTTTAGCAGCGTTACTTTCGAATGTAAGTCCAGGAGGTTTATCTAATAATATTGCTGATAACTTATTCTTTTTGATATTTGCAAGTTTCATAAGTTTAATGATTACTTCATTTTCAATTTTTAATATTTCAAGACAAGATATTAGTATCAAGTAGTATAGCTAAATTTAATGGAAGGAAAGTGCTAATTTTGTGATGATTTATTTAAACGAAGAGACTGTATAAGTTAGTATTTATGCTCCTGAAGAAAAATTCTTGCATTTAAAGCTAGATATAGAAAGAGAGATAGAAATGAAAAATATTGTTGAAGTAAAAGAAGTTTTTAAAACAATTGATAAAGAAGAAATTTTAAGTGGTATCAACCTTCAAATTGCTGAAGGAGAAATCTATGGATTTTTAGGACCAAATGGCGCAGGGAAAACAACTTTAATGAAATGCATGTTATCCTTATCAACTGTTACATCTGGTAGTATTGAAATCTTTGGAAAAAATTTACAAGATCACAGAGAGGAGATTCTAAGTCAAGTTGGAAGTGTTATTGAAACACCAATTTTTTATGAAAACCTCACAGCAAAAGAAATTTTGGAAATTCACGCGCAATATATGAGGAAAAATATTACCGAATCAGATATAATAAGAGCCTTAAGGATGGTCGGATTAAAAAATACGACTAAAAAAGTAAAAGATTTTTCGTTAGGAATGAGGCAAAGGCTTGGTTTAGCTCGTGCGTTTCTAACAAAACCTAAATTGTTAATTTTAGATGAGCCAATCAATGGTTTAGATCCAATAGGAATTCAAGAAATTCGAAATCTTTTGTTGTCGCTTTCAAAGGAACATGGAATTACAATACTAATATCGAGTCATATATTATCGGAAATTTCACAGATAGCAGATAAAATTGGTTTTATCAAAAATGGAGAAATGCTAGAACAAGTCTCTATGAAAGAGATTAGGAGAGAGAATATTGACTTAGAAGAATATTTTATGTCACATTTTCTAAATGAAATTTAAGAATTATGAGGTAGATTAGGAATGAAACAATTGACAAAGTACCATAAGAAGTCTTTTTATACTTTCATGATTTTTAATATACTAGTTCCTTTAACTAATATTGCTTTTGCTTATTCTATTAAAATTATAATTGATAGTGGAATGTCCCAAAATAGGGAAGCTCTAACCCAAGCGATACTAATAGGTGCTATCGTAATATTTATCTATGCCAGTCTTAATTTTATATCCCTTCGATTAAGAAATAAACTTGTTAGGCAGATTATGTCAAGATACAAAAATAAGGTGTTTAAATCTATTTTAGATAGCGATTATAGAGAATTTTCTAAGGAAAAATCAGGGAAATTTATTTCAATATTAACTGAGAACATGAAGAAAATTGAGCAGGATTATTTGCACCAGTATTTTAATATTTCAAAAAATATTTCCTTAATGATTTTCTCACTAGTAGCCATGTTTATAGGTAATTGGTTTTTGACCTTATTAGTTATCATTGCTAGCATTATTCCTATGATGATTTCAGGATTTATTGGACAAAAATCAGCCTCTCTACAAAATATTTCTATAATATCCGATCAGAAATATTTAGCTAAGGTTAAAGATATTTTAGCAGGGTTTCTAGTTATAAAGAGTTTTAATGTGAAAGAGGCTATCCGTCAAGATTACAAAAACGAAAGCGAAAAATTGGATGAGATATATTTCATCAAAGGAAAATTTGATGTTTTATCTAATGTTATTTCTCAACTTTCAGGGATGATTGTTTTTTTAGTAGCCTTTGGTGGAGGAATGTATCTGGTCTTCGGTGGGTATACCACAATTGGGAGTGTTACAGCTATTGTTCAACTAGTCAATTTTGTAGTAATGCCACTAAATGAAATTGGTATGGGAATGAGTAAATTCCGCGAAGGTCAGGCTACACTGAATTCATTTGAGGTAAAAGATGTAATCGAACTTCAAACTGGTAAAACGAAAGAATATTTTGATGATGTCATTTCTTTTTCAAATGTAGATTTTTCCTACCCTAATGCTGAGGAAAAGATTTTTAATAATTTATCTTTACAGATCAAAAAGGGGGAAAAATTGCAATAGTAGGTATGTCAGGTAGTGGAAAATCAACTTTACTCAATCTATTACTGCGTTTCTATGATGTAACAAGTGGGTATATCTCAATTGATAATCAAGATTTGCAAGCTATTTCAGCAGAGAGCCTTTATAATTTAATGAGTATTGTTCAGCAAGATGTTTATATCTTTGATGATACTTTAAAAGCAAATATTACCCTTAGTCAATCCTTTACTGAAGATGATATAAAAAAAGCTGTACAGCAGTCTGGCTTAGAAAGTTATATTTTAGAAAATGAATTAGGTCTACAAACTTCATGTGGCGAGAATGGATCAAATCTATCTGGGGGAGAGAGACAGAGACTTAGTATTGCGCGTGCTTTAATTCGAAAAACACCAATCTTATTATTAGATGAGGCTACCTCGTCTTTAGATAATAAAGTTACTACTGAAATTGAAAATTCAATTTTAGAAATTCAAGATTTGACGGTTCTTGTTGTTACGCATAAGTTAAATAAGAGCATGTTGAAAAAATACAATAGAATTCTTTTTATGAAAAATGGAGTTATTGTTGAAGATGGTTCTTTTGATAACTTGATGGATAGGAAAGGTGAATTTTATAAATTGGTTGAGTTGAGTGTGTAATGCTACCACAATAAAAAGAGGATGAAAATCTTTAATCTCAAGTTGTTTTTCAATAATATTATGGTTGTATAAACAAAGGGAATTTGAGAATTAAAAAGTGACTAAAAAAGAAGGTTAAATAATATTAATCTGTAAAATAAAACTCATAGAATATGATTAAATGGTAAATATCAATTAAATTGAAAATTTTATAGTGTTATAATATAATTAAAACATAAGAGCAAGAAGGTTGTGCTTAAAAAATAATCTTAGTATAGCTTATCTCTGACAAATATTTAGATTTTAGAGCTGTTTAATTTTAAGCAGTCATTATTTTTAAACATTAGTGGCTTCAAAGGAAAATATTTAAAATGAAACATTTTTTTGCAGGAATTGGTGAGATAAGATTTAGCAGTTATCTATTGTCTATATGTGTAGGACTAGCCCCTCTTTTTCATATCTATGTAATAGGCTCTGAAATGAATTTTGTGAAAATAGTGTTATCTATTTTGGGAATTATATTTGTTTGTATTTTAACTATTGCTCGAATTTATAGAAGATTTTTCTATAATTCACTAGAATAGTATGGGTTAGTTAATCAATTGGAACGATTATTCTTTGTGATACTATACCACTTTTAAGTTTTTACATTAAACAGCTGGCTGAAGTGACAGTTGTTTATCTTAGAAAGGAAAACACCAAATTGTCCTACAAATTTCTACTCTTCGACCTCGACCACACTCTTCTTGATTTTGATGCTGCTGAGGATGTGGCTTTGACGCAACTCCTAAAAGAAGAAGGGGTTACAGATATTCAGGCTTATAAAGATTATTACGTTCCTATGAACAAGGCTCTCTGGAAGGACTTAGAGCAAAAGAAAATTAGTAAACAAGAGCTGGTTAACACGCGCTTTTCTCGTTTATTTGCTCATTTTGGACAGGAAAAAGACGGTAGTTTTCTAGCCCAGCGTTACCAATTTTACCTAGCCCAACAGGGACAAACGATTTCCGGCGCTCATGAACTTTTGGACAGTCTCATCGATCGTGATTATGACTTGTATGCTGCGACAAATGGGATTACTGCTATTCAGACAGGGCGTTTGGCTCAATCTGGTTTAGCACCTTATTTCAATCAAGTCTTTATCTCAGAGCAATTGCAAACTCAAAAGCCTGATGCTCTCTTTTATGAAAAGATTGGTCAGCAGATTGCAGGTTTTAGCAAAGAAAAGACGCTGGTGATTGGAGATTCCCTAACCGCCGACATTCAAGGTGGTAATAATGCTGGGATTGCCACTATCTGGTACAACTCTCATCACCTAGAAAATCACACACAAGCCCAGCCAACCTACGAAGTCCATTCTTACCAAGACTTGCTGGATTGCTTAGATAAACTGTAAAAAGTGGTTTAGATAGCCACTTTTTGCTATAATAGAGGCAGTAAAAAAGAAGGAGTCGGCTATGGAACACTCGTCTTGGCATGATTTGATAAAGGAGCAATTACCTGAAGGTTATTTCGGGAAAATCAATCAGTTTATGGAGCAGGTTTATTCTCAAGGGACTATTTATCCGCCAAAGGAAAAGGTTTTTCAGGCTCTCTTGACAACACCGCTTGAAGACGTTAAGGTGGTGATTCTGGGACAGGATCCCTATCACGGGCCAGGTCAAGCGCAGGGCTTGAGTTTTTCTGTACCTGACTCTATTCCAGCTCCGCCATCCTTGCAAAATATCTTGAAAGAATTGTCAGATGATATCGGGGTTAAGAAATCTCATGATTTGACAGCTTGGGCTGAGCAAGGAGTCTTGCTTCTTAATGCTTGTTTGACAGTTCCTGCTGGACAGGCCAATGGTCATGCTGGTCAGATATGGGAGCCTTTTACGGATGCTGTGATACAGGTAGTCAATCATCTAGATAGACCAGTCGTTTTTGTACTCTGGGGAGCTTATGCACGTAAGAAGAAGGCCTTAGTTACCAATCCTCATCACTTGATTATCGAATCAGCCCATCCCAGTCCGTTGTCAGTTTACAGAGGATTTTGGGGTTCCAAGCCTTTTTCCAAGGCCAATGCATTCTTAAAAGAGAAAGGACAAGAGCCAATCGATTGGCTTAGATAAGGAGAAAATATGCCTCAGTTAGCGACAATTTGCTACATTGATAACGGGAAGGAACTGCTCATGCTCCATCGTAATAAGAAACCCAATGATGTCCATGAAGGGAAATGGATTGGTGTGGGTGGTAAGCTAGAGCGAGGAGAGACGCCTCAGGAGTGCGCGGTGCGTGAAATCCTTGAAGAAACAGGGCTCAAAGCCAAGCCAGTTCTAAAAGGTGTCATCACTTTTCCTGAATTCACGCCAGATCTAGACTGGTACACCTATGTTTTTAAGGTGACAGAGTTTGAAGGGGACTTGATTGACTGCAACGAGGGAACGCTGGAATGGGTTCCCTATAACGAGGTTTTGAGCAAGCCGACTTGGGAAGGTGACCATACCTTTGTTGGGTGGCTTTTAGAAGATAAACCCTTCTTTTCAGCTAAGTTTGTTTATGGTGGGGATAAATTGTTGGATACCCAAGTTGATTTCTATGAATAAAGGAGAAAGCAGATGCTACTAATCAAAAATGGTCGTGTAATGGATCCCAAGTCTGGTTTGGATCAAGTGTGTGATATTTTAGTCCAAGATGGGAAAATTGTCAAAATTGCGCCTGAGATTAAGGAAGAAGGAGCAGAGATAATTGATGCTACTGGTCTAGTAGTTGCTCCTGGCTTGGTTGACATCCATGTTCATTTCCGTGAACCTGGTCAGACCCACAAAGAAGATATTCATACGGGTGCCCTAGCAGCCGCTGCAGGTGGTTTTACAACTGTCGTCATGATGGCTAATACTAGTCCAACCATCTCAGATGTTGAGACTTTGCAAGAAGTTCTCCAGTCAGCTGCCAAAGAGAAGATCAATGTCAAGACGGTAGCGACCATTACTAAAAATTTTAATGGGCAAGATTTGACTGACTTTAAGGCACTCTTAGAATCAGGTGCGGTTGGTTTCTCTGATGACGGTATTCCACTTGAAAGTAGTAAAGTTGTCAAGGAAGCCATGGAAGAAGCCAAAAAGCTTAATACCTTTATTAGTCTCCATGAGGAAGATCCAGGATTGAACGGTGTTCTGGGCTTTAATGAAAACATTGCTAAAGAACATTTCCATATCTGTGGTGCAACTGGGGTGGCTGAGTATGCTATGATGGCGCGTGATGTCATGATTGCCTATGCAACTAAGGCTCATGTCCATATTCAGCATTTGTCTAAGGAAGAAAGTGTTAAAGTAGTGGAGTTTGCTCAAAGATTGGGAGCGCAAGTCACAGCAGAAGTAGCGCCACAGCATTTCTCTAAGACCGAAGCGCTCCTTTTGACACAAGGTAGCAATGCTAAGATGAATCCACCGCTTCGTTTGGAATCAGACCGTCGTGCCGTGATTGAAGGTCTCAAGTCAGGTGTCATCACAGTTATCGCGACTGACCACGCGCCTCATCATGCAGATGAGAAAAATGTCGAAGATATTACCAAAGCGCCATCTGGTATGACTGGCTTAGAAACATCTCTATCTCTTGGATTGACTTATTTGGTCGAAGCTGGTGAGTTAAGCTTGATGGAATTACTCGAAAAAATGACATACAACCCATCCAAGCTTTACAACTTTGAAGCAGGTTACTTGGCTGAGAATGGCCCAGCGGACATCACTATTTTTGATGTTAAGGCTGACCGTCTTGTGGACTCCCATTTTGCTTCAAAAGCAGCTAATTCACCATTCATCGGTGAAACCTTAAAAGGGCAGGTTAAATACACCATCTGTAAGGGACAAATCGTCTATCAAAACTAGGTGGGAGTCTGCTCTGTAAACAAAAAGAATAGAGAGCCTATATGTACCAAACCCATCATTTTAAAGACAAGTTTATCTTATTTTTAAAGATATTTTTCCCTATCTTGATTTATCAATTTGCCAATTATTCTGCATCCTTTGTTGATACGACTATGACTGGCCAATACAATACCATGGACTTGGCTGGTGTGTCTATGGCAACCAGTATCTGGAATCCTTTCTTTACCTTTCTAACAGGTATTGTGTCAGCCCTGGTGCCTATCATTGGTCACCATCTTGGTCGAGGCAAAAAGGAAGAAGTTGCGTCTGATTTTTACCAGTTCATCTATTTGGCCTTGGGTCTATCTGTGGTCTTGCTGGGGATGGTACTTTTCTTGGCACCACCAATCTTGAATCATATTGGACTAGAGGCACAAGTGGCAGCAGTAGCGGTTCGCTATCTTTGGTTTTTATCTATTGGAATTATCCCCCTGTTGCTTTTTAGTGTCGTTCGTTCCTTGCTGGATTCGCTGGGCTTGACCAAACTGTCTATGTATCTCATGCTTTTGTTACTTCCTCTCAATAGCGGATTTAACTATCTCTTGATTTACGGGGCCTTTGGTGTTCCAGAACTGGGAGGTGCTGGTGCTGGTTTAGGAACATCCTTGGCCTACTGGGTCTTACTGGGAATTTCTGTACTGGTTCTATTTAAACAGGAGAAGCTCAAAGCCCTACATCTTGAGAAACGAATTCCGCTTAATATGGATAAAATCAAGGAAGGAGTTCGTTTAGGTCTGCCTATAGGGGGGACTGTCTTCGCGGAAGTGGCTATCTTTTCTGTGGTTGGCTTGATTATGGCTAAGTTCTCATCCTTGATTATCTCTAGTCACCAGTCAGCTATGAATTTTTCAACTCTCATGTACGCCTTTCCTATGAGTATCTCATCGGCTATGGCCATTGTCGTTTCCTATGAAGTGGGAGCCAAGCGATTTGATGATGCGAAAACCTATATTGGTCTAGGAAGATGGACAGCCCTCATTTTTGCGGCCTTCACCTTATCCTTCCTTTACATTTTTAGAGGAAGTGTAGCTAGTCTTTATGGTAACGACCCAGAATTTATCGATTTGACAGCGCGTTTTTTGACTTATAGTCTTTTCTTCCAGTTAGCAGATACCTTTGCGGCACCGCTCCAGGGAATTTTACGGGGCTATAAGGATACCGTTATTCCTTTTTACCTTGGTTTGGTTGGTTATTGGGGCGTAACAATCCCAGTGGCTATGCTATTTGATTCCCTAACAGATTTTGGAGCTTATTCTTACTGGATCGGCTTGATTATTAGTTTGGTTGTGAGTGGGGTTCTCTACCGTTGGCGTTTAACTGTGATTATGAAGAGATTTGAATCTTTAGTAAAATCTAAACGCTAAAAAGTTTGTGAAAAAATATTCTTGATAAGGAAATCCCTTATTCCTATGGGGTTTTCTTTTTTATTTTGTGAAATTTCTTTTAGAAAAACTTTGACAGTGTTTGCCAAAAACGGTAAAATAGTAAGGTAAGAAGAAACTTAGAAAGGCAAGAAGATGTCAACTTTAGATAAAAATCTTTTGCTCGAAATGTTCCGTAAGATGGAAGAAATCCGTCGTATGGACTTAAAAATTGCGCAATTAGTAAAGAAAGGGAAAGTGCCAGGAATGACGCACTTTTCTGTTGGAGAGGAAGCCGCTAACGTGGGTGCTATGTTGGCTCTCAATCCAGATGATCTAATCACATCAAACCACCGTGGTCACGGACAAGCAATTGCCAAAGGGGTTGACCTCAACGGAATGATGGCTGAAATCCTTGGCAAATACACTGGAACCTGTAAAGGTAAAGGTGGATCTATGCATATTGCCGATCTTGATGCTGGTAACCTTGGTGCAAATGGTATCGTAGGTGGTGGTATGGGAATCGCTGTTGGTGCAGCCCTCAGTCAGCAAATGCAACATACTGGAAAAATCGTTGTCTGCTTCTTTGGAGATGGTGCGACCAATGAAGGTGTTTTCCACGAAGCAGTGAACATGGCTTCTATCTGGAACCTGCCAGTCATTTTCTATTGCATTAACAACGGTTACGGTATCTCTGCGGATATCAAGAAAATGACTAATGTGGAGCATATCCATCAACGTAGCGCTGCATATGGAATTCCTGGAATGTTTATCGAAGATGGAAACAATGTCATCGACGTCTATGAAGGATTTAAGAAAGCTGTAGACCATGTTCGCAGTGGTAATGGTCCAGTCTTGATTGAAAGTGTTACTTATCGCTGGCTTGGTCACTCATCATCTGACCCTGGTAAATATCGTACGCGTGAAGAAGTGGAATTGTGGAAACAAAAAGACCCGATCGAAAACCTTCGCAAGTACCTCATTGAAAATAACATTGCAAGTGCCGAAGAATTGGAAGAAATCCAAGCGCAAGTCAAGGAAGCAGTAGAAGCTTCTGTTAAATTTGCAGAAGAAAGTCCATTCCCACCGCTTGAATCAGCCTTTGAAGATATTTACGCAGACTAAGGAGAAAGAGATAAAATGGAAACAAAAACAATGTCGTTTCGTGACACCATTATCCTTGCTATGTCTGAGGAAATGCGTCGCGATGAAAATGTGTTCTTGATGGGAGAAGATGTCGGTGTCTTCGGAGGAGACTTCGGTACTTCTGTTGGAATGCTTGAAGAATTTGGTCCAGAACGCGTTCGTGACTGTCCGATTTCTGAAGCTGCCATCTCAGGTGCAGCAGCAGGAGCAGCCATGACAGGCCTTCGTCCAATCGTCGATATGACCTTTATGGACTTCTCGGTCATTGCCATGGACAATATCGTAAACCAAGCAGCTAAAACACGCTATATGTTTGGTGGGAAAGGTCAGGTTCCAATGACTGTTCGTTGTGCAGCTGGTAACGGAGTTGGTTCTGCAGCCCAGCATTCACAATCTCTAGAGTCTTGGTTCACTCATATCCCAGGACTTAAGGTTGTAGCACCAGGTACGCCTGCGGACATGAAAGGACTGCTTAAGTCTTCTATCCGTGATAACAACCCTGTTATCATTCTTGAGTACAAGTCAGAATTTAACCAAAAAGGGGAAGTACCAGTTGATCCAGACTACACGATTCCACTTGGAGTTGGGGAAATCAAACGTGAAGGTACGGATGTAACAGTTGTTACTTATGGAAAAATGCTTCGCCGTGTGGTTCAAGCTGCTGAAGAATTAGCAGAAGAAGGCATTTCAGTTGAAATTGTTGACCCACGTACCCTTGTTCCGCTTGATAAGGATATCATCATTAACTCAGTGAAGAAGACTGGTAAGGTTGTTCTGGTCAACGATGCCCATAAAACAAGTGGCTATATCGGAGAGATTTCAGCTATTATTTCAGAATCGGAAGCATTTGACTATCTAGATGCACCAATCCGCCGCTGTGCAGGAGAAGATGTGCCAATGCCTTACGCGCAAAACCTAGAGAATGCAATGATTCCAACAGTTGAAAGCATCAAAGATGCAATCCGTAAGACATATAACAAGGAATAAATTAAACATAAGTTAAATTATGTAATTTTTTGGGTTTTTAACTTTAATAACTTGAGATATGTTTTGTATCTAAGTTGATTGTAAAGTTGCGACAGTTTTTTGGTGAATCGATACTATTCGACAAAAAACTTAGTAAGTCTACTAGGTTGACCGCGAATAGAGGCAACCGTAGCAACTTGAGATACGTGTTGTATTCAAGTTGCTTGTAGAGTTGAACACGGGCTAAAAACTCGGAAAAAAAATAAATCTCCTTGACTTCATCAAAGTCTGCGTTGATTTCCTATTTTTCAGTCGCTTTTAAACGCCCTTTACATCATTTAATTGAATTCGGACGGAGGTCTGCGAAAAAAAGATAGATTTCCTTGTGTTCATCGAACACATCGTTAATCTCCTATTTTTTCATTGCCCTCTGCGTCCTTAATATCTTATATTCGAACACGGGCTAAAAGCTCGGAAAAAAGATAAATCTCCTTGGCTTCATCGAAGTCTGCGTCGATTTCCTATTTTTCAGTCGCTTTTAACGCCCTTTGTATCATTTAATTGAACTCGGGCTAAAGTCTGTGTGAAAAAGATAAACTTTCCTAGAAACTAAAGTTTCTTCGTCAAGTTTCCTATTTTCACTTTGACTTTTGACGCCCTTAGTATCTTATAATAGAATTGGAGAGGTCATGGCTGATGACAAGCTAAGAGCGACTCCTGCAGCTAGAAAATTAGCGGATGATTTAGGGATCAACCTCTACGATGTTTCTGGCTCAGGTGCAAACGGTCGTGTCCACAAAGAAGACGTGGAAACTTATAAAGACACAAATGTGGTTCGCATTTCGCCACTTGCAAAACGAATTGCACTCGAACATAATATTGCTTGGCAGGAAATCCAAGGAACGGGTCATCGTGGTAAAATCATGAAGAAGGATGTTTTGGCCTTGCTTCCTGAAAATATTGAAAACGACACCATCAAGTCTCCTGCTCAGATTGAAAAAGTGGAAGAAGTCCCTGATAACGTAACACCATACGGTGAAATTGAACGTATCCCAATGACACCAATGCGTAAGGTGATTGCCCAACGTATGGTTGAATCTTACTTGACTGCGCCAACCTTCACTCTCAACTATGAAGTTGATATGACTGAAATGTTGGCTCTTCGTAAGAAGGTTCTTGAACCAATCATGGAAGCAACTGGGAAGAAGACCACTGTAACAGATCTTCTTTCACTTGCAGTTGTTAAGACCTTAATGAAGCACCCTTATATCAACGCTTCATTGACAGAAGATGGCAAGACCATTATCACTCACAACTATGTCAATCTTGCGATGGCAGTTGGGATGGATAATGGATTGATGACACCTGTTGTTTACAATGCTGAGAAGATGACTCTTTCAGAGTTGGTTGTAGCCTTCAAGGATGTTATTGGCCGTACCTTGGATGGCAAATTGGCTCCAAGTGAACTTCAAAATTCAACATTTACTATCAGTAATTTGGGAATGTTTGGTGTTCAGTCTTTTGGTCCTATCATCAACCAACCCAACTCAGCTATCCTTGGTGTCAGTTCGACAATCGAGAAGCCAGTTGTCGTTAATGGTGAAATTGTGATTCGCCCAATCATGAGTCTTGGTTTAACAATCGACCACCGTGTCGTAGATGGTATGGCTGGTGCTAAGTTTATGAAGGACTTGAAAGAATTGATTGAAAATCCAATCTCAATGTTGATTTAAGAGCAAGAGTATTCATTTTAAGATATAGATAAAGGAAGGAAGACATGGCCTTAGAAGTAATTATGCCAAAAGCCGGCGTGGATATGACAGAAGGACAAATCGTCCAATGGAATAAAAAAGTCGGAGAATTTGTAAAAGAAGGAGAAATCCTTTTGGAAATCATGACTGATAAAGTCAGCATGGAATTAGAAGCCGAAGAAGATGGGTACTTGATTGCCATTCTCAAAGGAGATGGTGAAACTGTCCCAGTAACGGAAGTTATCGGTTACCTTGGTGAAGAAGGGGAAAATATCCCAACAGCTGGAGGAGCAGCCCCAGAAGCTAGCCCTGCACCTACAGCAAGTACCTCAAACGATGATGGTAAGAGCGATGATGCTTTTGATATCGTTGTGATTGGTGGAGGTCCTGCTGGTTATGTTGCAGCCATTAAAGCTGCCCAACTCGGCGGTAAGGTTGCCCTTGTTGAGAAATCTGAACTTGGTGGAACCTGCTTGAATCGTGGATGTATTCCAACCAAGACCTACCTTCATAACGCTGAAATTATCGAAAACATCGGTCATGCAGCAAACCGTGGTATCGTGATTGAAAATCCAAACTTCACTGTAGATATGGACAAACTTTTAGAAACTAAATCTAAAGTTGTCAATACCTTGGTGGGTGGTGTTGCAGGTCTTCTTCGTAGCTATGGAGTTACTGTACATAAAGGTATTGGTACAATCACTAAGGACAAGAATGTCTTGGTAAATGGTTCTGAATTGCTTGAAACCAAGAAAATCATACTTGCTGGTGGTTCAAAAGTCAGCAAAATCAACGTTCCTGGTATGGAATCTCCACTTGTGATGACTAGTGACGACATTCTTGAAATGAACGAAGTTCCAGAAAGCCTTGTTATCATCGGTGGTGGTGTTGTCGGTATCGAACTTGGTCAGGCCTTCATGACATTTGGTTCAAAAGTGACTGTTATCGAAATGATGGACCGTATCGTGCCAGCTATGGATGCAGAAGTGTCTAAGAACCTTCGCTTGATCCTTGAGCGTAAAGGAATGACCATCTTGACTGGTACTAAACTGCAAGAAATCATCGAAGAAAATGGTCAACTTCGTATCAAGGTTGAAGGAAAAGATGATATCATCGCAAGCAAAGCTCTCCTTTCAATCGGTCGTGTGCCAGACCTTGAAGGTATTGGAGAGGTTGAGTTTGAATTGGATCGTGGTCGTATCAAGGTCAACGAATACATGGAAACTTCTGTTCCAGGTATTTACGCACCAGGTGACATCAACGGTACTAAGATGTTGGCTCACGCAGCCTTCCGTATGGGGGAAGTTGCCGCTGAAAATGCTCTTAAAGGGAATCATGCTGTTGCCAAGTTGAACTTGACTCCTGCAGCCATCTATACTCTTCCTGAAGTAGCAGCAGTAGGTTTGACAGAAGAACAAGCCCGTGAGAAATACGATGTTGCTATCGGTAAATTCAACTTTGCTGCTAACGGTCGTGCCATTGCATCAGATGCAGCTCAAGGTTTCGTAAAAGTCATCGCTGATAAGAAATACGGAGAAATCCTTGGTGTTCACATCATTGGTCCTGCAGCCGCAGAATTGATTAACGAAGCGTCAAGCATTATCGAAATGGAAATCACTGTTGAAGAAATGCTGAAGACTATCCACGGACACCCAACCTACTCTGAAGTGATGTACGAAGCATTTGCGGATGTTTTAGGAATGGCCATCCATTCACCTAAGAAAAAATAAAAGAAAGATAGATTAGACTGGAAAGGTGTTTTCCAGTCTCTATCGTATAAAGGGATATCATGAAATATATTATCAATCATTCAAACGACACTGCCTTTAATATTGCCTTGGAAGAATATGCCTTTAAACACCTTTTGGATGAGGATCAAATCTTCCTACTTTGGATTAATAAGCCATCTATCATTGTTGGTCGTCACCAGAATACCATCGAAGAAATCAACCGTGATTATGTTCGAGAAAATGGTATTGAGGTGGTCCGCCGTATCAGCGGTGGTGGAGCTGTTTACCACGATTTAAATAACCTCAACTACACGATCATCTCAAAAGAAGATGAAAACAAGGCTTTTGACTTTAAGAGCTTCTCAACTCCAGTTATCAATACTTTGGCTCAACTTGGGGTTAAAGCTGAGTTCACAGGTCGTAACGACTTAGAAATCGACGGTAAGAAATTCTGTGGTAATGCCCAAGCCTATATCAATGGCCGTATCATGCACCACGGTTGCTTGCTCTTTGACGTTGATTTGTCAGTCCTTGCTAACGCCCTTAAGGTTTCAAAGGATAAATTTGAATCAAAAGGTGTGAAATCTGTTCGTGCTCGTGTGACCAATATTATCAATGAATTACCAGAAAAAATCACAGTCGAAGAGTTCCGTGATTTACTACTGGAATACATGAAAAAAGAGTACCCAGAGATGACTGAATACGTTTTTTCTGATGAAGAATTGGCTGAAATCAATCGCATCAAGGATACTAAGTTTGGTACTTGGGACTGGAACTACGGTAAATCACCTGAATTTAACGTCCGTCGTGGAACAAAATTCACTAGTGGTAAGGTGGAAGTCTTTGCTAACGTTACTGAATCAAAAATCCAAGACATCAAGATTTATGGTGACTTCTTTGGTATTGAAGACGTTGCTGCAGTAGAAGATGTTCTTCGTGGAGTGAAATACGAACGCGAAGATGTTCTTAAGGCGCTAGAAACTATTGATATCACACGCTACTTCGCTGGTATTAGCCGTGAAGAGATCGCTGAAGCGGTAGTTGGATAAATCAAAAAGAAGTTGGTTGTAGGACCAGCTTCTTTTTTTAAAATCATATATTACATAATTTATTTTATGTATTTTATAAACTGTCTAGAGCATTCTTTTGTTCATCATTAACGATATGGGTATAGAGGTCAGTGACTTGTGTGCTGGCATGTCCTAGCTGGTGACTGACCAAAACTTGCGATTTAGTGGCATCATAGAGCCTGGTTGCTAGGGTATGGCGCAGTTTATGGGGAGTTACACGGACTTTGAAGTCCTCAGAGTACTTAGCAACCATTTTCTCAACACTGGAAGCATCGATACGATTAGGAACACCTCTGTAGAGAGTCAAAAAAAGGGCTGTGTCTGTCTTTTCTGTCTTATAGCGTTGATTACGAATGGCTAGATAATTCTCTAGATATGGTTTTGCAAAGGCAGCGACATTGACCGAGTCACGTTTGCCACCTTTTCGAGTGACATCAATAACCATCATCTTGAGATTGAGATCTCTTAGATCCAGATTAACAGCTTCAGACAAGCGGACGCCAGACGCCAAGAGAAGGGCAATAATGGCCAAATCTCGTTCTTTATTTTTATTAAATGATGATAGGGCGCGATTTGAGAGTTGTTGTGGATACTCTTGGTCAATATAAGTAAGAAAACCTTCTGTTTCATCGCCTAAAAAGAGTTTTTGCTTGATGTTTTCAGCTCTGGCAGCAAGCGTTTCTTTCTTTTTCTTTGTTGAAACTTTTTTCATTACATTACGATAGAAATAAGGTTCCCCCTGGTCGTTTTCGACTTCCTCGGTTAGATACTTATAAAGACTGGAAAGAGCTGACAAGGTTCGATTGATAGTTGTCTGAGAAACTCCTTGCTTGGTTGTATTAGCATTCAGCAAAGGTCGTTCACGTAGGTAAAGGATAAAAGATTCCATGTCTTTCTTAGACATATTTTCCAAGACAGATAAAGGAATATCAGACATTTTATCAGCGTTTGAAATGCCAGACTCCAAAACCCAGCTAAAAAATCGATCGTATTCCTTGAGGTATTCGTACAAGGTTGTAAAACTGTAAGGAACAGCTAGCTTAGATTGATAGTATTCCAGAACATACCAGGGCATGATTTGTTTTAGTTTGTCGATTCGTTCCAGTAAAATCTCACGTTTCATGTATTTTCTCCATAAATAAGTCTCTACTAGTAGTATAGCATAGACTTATTTATTTTTCAAGAAAATTATAGTTTTTCGGAAAGATGTTATAGAGGTTTTAAAAAAGACTTAGACCTGTGTAAAACGAATCTAAATCTTTGGAGTTTCTATTGTGAATCATTATCAAGTGCTTTTTCTAGTTTCCAAATACTAAACCAGAATGAAATAGTCAACAGAATGAAGAAAATAATAAAGAACTCACCCACTAAACTTCTGTTAATACTACACAACTGAAGAGCTATATAAGGAGCTATGAGATACAAAATACATTGTATAATTGCTATTGTTTTCTTTTTCATGATTTTAATCTTACTGTAAAGATTTGATACAGTAAACTCCTTTCTAGCTTTATGCTTTATCATTTCTAACTTGATTATAGTTTTATTTTAACAAAGTTCAGTTACTTGTGTGTGAAATATACTATCTGTAAAAAAATAACCGATCTCATTTCTGAGAATCGGTTTTCTAATGTATTTAATTTCGAAACATAACATAAATTATGTAAATAAAGCTTACAACAACAAATCTTTGACTTTCCCAATTTCACTTTTTGGAATAACTAGGTGAATCATATCTCCGAGATACATTCTGGTTGAACCGTTAACGGTTTGGCTTTTACCGTTATGGACTTGGGTAGTAATGAGAACGTTATGAGGCAAGTTGAGTTCGTGTACTTGTTTTCCTGCTATTTTATCTGAAACAGGGATTTCAATGAGGGTGACTTCTCCTTCATCTGTCGCTTCTTCAGGTAGCATTTTTTCCAACATAGCCTCATAGACAGGTGCCCCCTTGAGTAGATCCATGATAATATAGGCAACCAAGGTCACTAATCCAAGTGGCATGAGATTACGGATGTCTCCTACCATCTCAGTTACGAGAATCATAGCAGTTAAGGGAGCCTTAGATATTGCTCCAAAATAGCCACTCATTCCTAGAATGACAAATATAGGGAATTGCTCTTGACTGACAAGTCCAAGATTGACACAAATGACACCTACTAAGGCACCAAGCAAGGAACCAAGCGCCAAAATTGGTAGGAAAATACCTCCTGGAAGGCCACTTCCATAACTAATCATACTCCAAACAAAACGAATCAGAAAGTAAGCTAATAGAACTTGGAAACTAAAATCTTGCTCAGTCAGGGAAAGAACCAGCTGATTTCCACCACCAAGGATTTTGGGTAAGAAGATTCCGACTGGTATGATAAGGATAAAAGCAAGAATTGGATAATAAGCTCTATCCAAATGGATTTTTTGACCAAGCCAATCATAAACTCGACCAACATTGAGCACAGCTTTCTCATAGAGAAAACCGGAAAGTCCAAGAAAAATTCCCATAAGGAGGTAAATCCAATACTGATCCAGGGTCATGAGTGGGATGTTGTCTGGCATGTCCAGTACGGGTGTTAGGCCAAATATGAGCAAAGAGACAAAGTTTGCTACGAGACTGGCTGCTAGAGTTGAGACCCAGAAAAAGCGTGAAAAATGGTGATAAACTTCTTCTACCACAAAGAGAAGTCCTGCAATCGGTGCATTAAAGGCTGCAGCTAGACCAGCAGCAGCACCACTGGCAATCAAGGAACGTTCCTCAACTGGACTGGATTTGAGCCACTTTGCAATACCCTTACCACCAACTGCTCCAAGTTGGATACTTGGCCCTTCACGCCCCAGCATGAGTCCACTGGCTATAGCTAGAATTCCTAGCACATATTTTTTCCAAAGAACGCCCCACCAGTTGAGAGTCATTAGTCCCTTTAATTCGGCTTCGACTTGAGGGATTCCTGAGCCTTTGATATCTTTTTCTGAACGTGTCAGTTTAGCACTAAGCCAGCAGACGAATATGTAAAATAAAACCAGTATAAAAAGATTGCGCACTAGGTGAGCTTGATCTTGATAAAGTCCTTGTATCAGGTGAAAGCCTTTTTCAATTAAAAACCGAAAAGATCCGACGATGAGTCCGACAACGAGACCAACGATGATTCCTCGTCCAACTTGGGATAGTATGGTACTCGAGGCAAAGGCAAATTCTTTCTTGGAACTGAGTGTTTCTGACTGTTCCTCCATAATCATTCCTTCTAACTTAACTTTCTTTTTCTCCTAAAACCAGTGATTTAACGGGTTCAAAGCTTGTTCGGTGAATTGGGGTAACTCCTAGTTTTGTGAGGCCTTCCAGGTGTTTAGCTGTTCCATATCCTGCATTAGCAGCGAAATCATAGCCTGGAAATTGCTGGTCGAATTCTTTCATCAATTCATCACGTGTCACCTTAGCTACTATAGATGCTGCTGCGATAGAGAGGGAGTTGGCATCTCCTTTGATGATAGATGTTTGTGGAATGGGTAAATCCAGTTTCATGGCATCTATCAAAAGGTGCTCCGGTTGAGGACTGAGCTGGGAGATTGCTTCCTTCATGGCCAGTTTGGTTGCTTCATAGATATTGACTTGGTCGATGACCTGATTATCCATGATACCAATGCCGATTGACAAGGCTTGCTCCTGAACGGCTTGGAAAATCTCCAGATGTTTCTTTTTAGGAATTTTCTTGCTGTCATTGAGGCCTTGAATCTTACAATTTTGAGGTAACATAACGGCTGCAGCGACTACAGGACCAGCAAGAGGACCACGACCAACCTCATCAACACCAGCAATTAAGGTCAATCCTTGCTTGTAAAGTTCTTTTTCATAAGAAAGCATGGATTCCAAACGAAAATCTTCATCCAATTCTGCCTGAATAGCTTTTTTACGCTTGCTGATTTCCTTTTGAACTCCTGAGCGATTATCCTTTTCAAGCTCTAAAAAAATAGGGCTATCTAGGTCCTTGACCGTTGCAAGGAGTTCTTTGATTTCTTTAATCGTCGCCATCGAGGTCTTCCAATGTATCTAAGGTATAGTTACCGAGTTTGCCGTCGCGGACTTCCTTCACGAAGAGACTGTAGAAACGGTCATAGTCGTCACGGAAACCGAGGGCGCGGGTCATATCCATAATAATAACAGGCGCTTCTTCTTCAATTTTCATTTGTTTGAAGCGTTCAGCCAGCTTTTCTGGATAATGTTCTTTGAAATAATTGAGGCCAAAAATGGTCACCTCATCCATAGGAAGCAACTGGTCTTTAATAGCTCCCGTTAAGGCTAACTTAAGCGCAACAGTTTCATCTTCAAACTTAGGCCAAAGAATCCCCGGTGTATCCAAGATTTCCAGGTCTTTATTTGTTTTGAGCCACTGTTGTCCCTTGGTAACCCCTGGTTTATTGCCGACAACGGCAATTTTCTTACCAGCCAAACGGTTCATGAGAGTTGATTTACCAGCATTTGGAATCCCGATAATCATGGTACGCAAGGTTTCAATTTTAATCCCACGTTCTCTCTGGCGAGCAATCTTATCAGCCATGAGCTTTTTGGCCGCATCTGTTACAACTTTTACAGTCACTTGCTCTTTGGAGTTAATAGCCAGAGTCTGGATTCCTTGTGATTCAAAATACTGACGCCATTCTTTGGTCATTGCTGGATCAGCCAAGTCTGCCTTGTTTAAAATCAAGAGTTTTGGTTTGTCACCAACAATCTTGGTCAACATAGGATTTTGACTAGATAGAGGTAAACGTGCATCCACCAAAATCGTCACAAAATCAACAAATTTTAAATTCTCCTGCACCTGTCGACGCGCTTTAGACATGTGACCAGGAAACCATTGAATTGTAGCCATAATATATCTCCTTCGGATTGAAAAAATTGTAAAAACGTTTTCTTTCTTGCCTTCTATTCTATCATAAATTATTCTTTTTTGCATAAGCTTTTGTCTAGAAAAGCTATTTTATTAAGGAAAATTGAATGCAATCTCATTTTTTAATATATTAATTTTCAGTAAATGCCTATCTCTAATCCATGAGATTATTAAATATAAAATTAGTCGTATTGCATTCAATTAAGTTAATTAATCATCTGATAAAATAATCAAAATATATTTTTATGAAATATCATTTAGAAGTACTATTAAAACATACCTAATTTTATTTATGAAACTACCGGATAATGGTCTGATTGAAATGAAATTAGAGAAGACATGTTTGTCCTCTCCATCAATTATTTATCACTCCTCAAATAACTTCTCTAACTGTCTAGTAGCAAATTTAATTTCATAGCCATGTTCACTAATTTTTTTAAGAACATACTCATTATCTAATATACGTCCATCTTTGACCGACAAAATCTTATCCGCCCATTTTTCAAGAGAATCTTTCAAAGACAAACTGTTATCATAGTTATCTAGTATCCTTGCGTCTGGTAAATGCTTTGCTGTTACAACAGGTAATCCATTTGCTTGCGCTTCAATGAGTACAATTGGCAAGCCCTCAAAATGAGATGGGAAGAAGAACACATCTAATAAATTTAGCATTTTTCCGACATTAGTGGTCAATCCTGTAAAAATGACTTTATCTTCTACACCATATTCTTTTGCCACATTTTCTAAAAATGCAGTATCACCTCTTCCGATAAAAACTAAACGGGAATTTGGTTCTTTTTTGACGATTTCAGAAAAGACCTTAATACAGAAACTTTGATTTTTTTGTTTCTCATTTAAGCGGGAAACTTGCCCAATGACCAAACAATTTTCAGGGATCTGATACTCCTTTCGAAGTTGGGTTTGCATTTCTTGATCATATAAAAACTTTTCCACCTCAATGGCATTATGAATAACTAGTGCTTTTTCTCTTTCCTTACCATGATAAAAATGGTTCAACGCTTCTGTTCCACAGGCCCAAAAATCTGTTGCATATTTTCCGACAAAAAGTCGATTAATTGGGTGAATAAAACGATAAAATTTATCTGCTGTCGCACAATGTCCATGAACAATTCTTTTTTCGATTCCATATTTCTTTGCTAATTTTAAAAATTCTAGATGAGTCAGACCGTTTTGATTGGACCATAAAATATCATAACGATGAGCATTCTCCTTAAAGAAACAATCCCATTCCTTTAATGCCTGTTTCATATGAGGTCTTAACTTGGGGATTCTATGAACGACTAGAGGATTGCGACAAAGCTTTTTAAAATGATCACTAAATTCAACATCTTCAGAACCTTGTAGTAAAAATTCCAGTTCAAATTCAGAGGTATCGATATGATTATAAAAATCTACCACAATTTTTTCCAAGCCACCAACATCTGGAACCAGACCACAAACCAATATTCTTTTCATTGATTTCTCCTTATTTTTTTAACTTTAATACTTTTTGAATCATCAGGATGATTTGTCTACCGCCTTCATGATTTCTAAATAGGAAAACGTAGACACCCAATACTATCAAATAAAGGACGATTTTGATGATCAAACCGAAAATGAAATCTAGCTGACTTAAGAGGTAGTTATCCAGCAAACTCAAAAGTAGAAAGCTTATCCCTGCGACAGTGAAATCTTGTAACAATGTTTTAAAAAAATCCTTTGAGGAAGCTTTCAATCCATACTTAAAGGCGCTATAGGGTTCATACCATGTACAGGTCAAGACTGTTGAACAAATCGTACCCAATAAAATTCCAGATACCCCTAAATCTAAAATCACTAAAAAGTAGAGTGAAAGGGAAATATTTAATAAAATCTCGACGATAACTTTTTTATTTTGCTCATAACTTAATCCATAAACTGAAATCAACGTTAGAATCGGTCTTCTATAAAAAGTTAGGAAAAAATGAAGGACAATCAAAATCTCAACTGTACGATTAAATGAAAAATTTTCCCCTAACCAGATGGTCATAAATGGATGAATGAACATTAAATAGCCTAAGCTAGCAAAATAAATCAGGCTAAAAGCAATAAACTGGAATTTTTTTAGGAATTTAACTATATCTGCTACTGTCGTAGATTCCGAATGGACTAAGTTACCTACGGAAGAAACAACTGAATTGATCACAGTATTTAAAATCAGTGAAAGAAATCCTAAAACATAGGTATAATTCCCATAAATACCAATAGCTGCTAAGCTGACAAAACTTGCCATTAGAATACTATCTGTTTGAAAAACAATTGTTTCTCCAATACTACCGACTACATTTCCTTTGATATTTCGGATAAATTTTTCTTTTTCCTCCTGATTAATGGGTGTTATCTCATTCTTAAACAAGTAACTATACAATCTATCTACAATCCCCGACATGATGATATTCCCTATAAAATTCATCATGATACTGATCAATAGATAAAAGATATAATTTTGGGTAAAGAATAAAATTCCGATTTGCAAGCATACACGAAGCGTATTTAATCCAAAGTCAATCAAAGTCATCACATAATTACGCTGATCGACATAAAGTAAGGTTCGTTTATAGGAGAAAAAATAGCTGGAAGCTGAGTTAAATACAAAGAGGAAAAAAATCAAATATACTTCACTATTTACCGTATAATCCTTTATCATATAAGGAAGAAATAAAGAAAGTATAGCGCCCAGTATAAAAATAGAAAAGCCAATGATTCTATATAATTTTTTGAAAAGAATCATAAAGGCATTGATTTTTCCATGTTCTCCTCTGTCTAAGGGTCCATATAGTGCATAGCTCATGGCTCCAGCAACCCCTAATTCTGCCAAAGACAGGATAGAAACTAAGCTAGACAAATAATTGTTTAATCCTAGATAGGTTACCCCAAGTAAATTGATAAAAATAGTTCGATTGATAAAGCCAAGAAGTACTTGAAAAGGTTGCAATACAAGAGCAATACTTGTATTTAATGTGGCAAATTCGGTTCTACTTTTTTTCGTGTATTTCATCTATTCCTTTAATTTTCCTTGTAAAAGTTGCTCCAGATAACTTTCTGGAACGACCTCTTCTTTATTAATTTTATAAGTGGTTTTCATAATTGGTGTTGTTTTCAACACTTCTTCCCATTCGTTTTCATCAAAAAGTTTATCAGCATGTTCTCTTAAAAACCACACTCTCTCAGCAGTTTCTAAAACAGGCAATGTATCCACTAATGATCTAAATTCAGAATTTGAAGTATATTCGGACAAAATAAAATAATCCATCATCAGGTAATGAATAAAGACTGGATATTTACGTACATAGTACATATATAAATCCCGAATATGTTTGAAATGAGCTCCCCCTTTTTGTCCTGCAAGGAAAAAACCTGACCATTTAAAATCACCAATCGTTCGCTCCATTTGCTCAGGATATGTCGGTGGATGATTCAAACTAAAAAAGTCCCCTTCAAACATTTTTACCGTGGCGTATGGAGATACAAATAAGGTTGCATCCATCCATATTCCACCGTATTGGTATAAGAGACTAAAACGAATAATATCGGAATAATGCGCAGCTGATAATTCTTTTTTCTTGTATTTTTCGGTGATGTTTCTTGGAATATTGATGAAATCTGCCAGATTTTGATCCGTCAATAAATAGAATTCACAGTCATTTCTTTTGGCGAAGTCTTTTATGGTCTTCATTGAAGCCTGGACCGTCTCAGGCATTTGAGCTTCTCCCTGTTGCCACATTGTCCAAATAATTTTTGGAAATTCTGTTGTTTCTTCTTCTTTTTCATCACTCGAATCATCTATTTGAGCTTCTTTTCGTAATTTCAGTACAAAATCCAAAAGAATCTTTCTACGAAAATCATAAAACATCTTGTCAGATTTTTGTGCAAGAAAGTAAACACATGTTAGTTTAAGGCCATAATATTTTAAAATTTGACGATAGCGAGCCATTTTTTTTTGTAAGATTTGTAGTTTCATAAACTCTACAAATTCCTTTCACATTTTTCTAAAGCTGTTTTTAGAAAATATCCGTTACGAAGTTTCTCTCCTACTATTTTACTATTTTTAATCAGCTCTTGAAAATCTTCTTCATCAATCGAGTTTAAACAATCTGCAATTTCAAATAATGAATCAACAAGTATTCCACAATGGTTTTTTCGTACAAACTCAGCTAAAGCAGATTGTCTCCACACGATGATTGGAAAACCTGATGCTAAATATAAAGAGGCTTTATGTGGGTTATTCATCTTTAAATATTCTCCATACATCCCACTACAAGTATGGGGGCTATCTCCATCCCAGACTAAGCCAAAACCACCATGCAAGTGATTAGAAAGTTCATTAGGAGAAAAAGCACCTTTATAATGAACGTTTGAAGGAAGATTCTCCTCTTCAAAATTAATCCCATAAATAGAAAAATCTGGTTTTTCGGGTAATTGTCTTGCGTATTTTGTTTTCCGAATATCGAAATTTCCAGCTAACAAAATAGTTTCTTTTTCATAAGCTTTCTTCTCTTTATAATGTGGAATCAAATAGTCAAATATCTCTAAGGAAACAATCTTCTCTTCCGGTATTCCTAATCGCACAAGTTCTGCTTTCATCTTTTCATTATGAGCGATAATACCATCGACTTTTTCAAGGACTGTTTTATTCTGTAAAAAATGGATAATGGAATGTTTAAAATCTGTAAATGACTTGATTTTTTTATTTCTCAGGGACTCGATATCGTGAATCAGCAAATAAGCTTTGAATGTTCTATTTTTCAAAAATCTCGTAAAAATTTGTTTTTTTAAGGTATGCCATAATAACGGAAATTGAAGAACTAACACATCATTTTTTGTCAAAGTGATGGGATTTGAATCATTATTTAGGGAAAAAGGTTGATATCCTGCTTCTACCATTATTTTTTCAGCATCTAATCTTGCCTTAGATCCTGCATGTTTGGCTTCTGCGTAAAATTCTTTTAAGTAATAATTCATACTACTTCAACCCTCTCCAAAATCTTTTTACAATATATTTTTCAAATCTCCATTGAATGGCTCCAACAACTCTTGAAATAAAGACAATCTTTTTAGGGAATAATCGATAGGCTTTCATTAAAAATGAGCGACTTGAACTTTTAGCGTATCGATTCAAATATTCCACATATTTTTCTTGATAGGGATTTCCCTCGAATATGCGATAGTCGACAACGTGCATCAAAACTAAATGGAATAAGCGACGCTGTACATATGGGAGTGAGTCAGCATTTCCTTCATATAGTTGCTCCACTTTATCACAAATAGTAAACAAATCCAAATTTTTCAAATTAAATTCGCGATTCATAATACTACCAGAACGCACGCGATAATAATATCCTGTATAATCAATTTTCACCATTTTATGAATATGTTTTAAGATTCCCATTCCTCCATACACATCTTCATAAAATAGACCTTCTAAAAATGGAAAATTGAAAATCACTTCTCTTCTAAACAGTTTAGCGACTGCATTCAAACGGACAATATTATCTTTACATAAAGAGACTAAAGCTTCTTGGGCATTTCCTTGAAAAATAATTTTGACATTCTCGGGAGAAGGGATTTCTATTTCTTTTTTATCATTTGTATACCAACATTCTACGATGTCCATTTCTTCTGAAGTCATGTGCTTTAATAATTGTTCCAACATATCGTCTTTAATGACATCATCACTGTCTACAAAAGTGATAAATTCGCCTTTAGATTCAGTCATACCACGATTACGAGCGCCACTTAATCCTTTATTTTCTTGATTGATTAAGTGAAAGCGACTATCTTGTTGACAATAGCGCTCACAAATTTCTTTTGAGCCATCTCTTGAACCATCATTGACTAGGATCACTTCTATATCGGTATAAGTTTGATGTTGAATACTATTTAAACATTCTTCCAGATACTCTTCAACATTATAAACAGGTACAATGACACTAATCATAAATAGGCTCCTATTAAATTTTCCATTTTTTTCGAATGTCTAAATATCTTAAATACAGAGGATAATATAAACTAAAAAAATATTTTGATGAATAAGTGTACCATCTTAATAGTTTACTAGAATTGAAAATATCTGATGATTTCTTAGCTATTTTGGCATATTTATTAATCTCATCAATATATAACTGATAATATGGATGTCCAACTCTTATGTTATACTTTTTAAAATGTCCAATACCGACTAAAAATAACATATTCCCTACATAAGGTAACCAATTATCTTCTCTAAATTCCTCTAATAATTTTTCGCCAACTTTAAAAATATCAAGATTCTTTTCTGAATATTTCTGATTCATCGTACTAGAAGTATGATATCGATAATAATAACCAATATAGTTAATTTTTCTCATTTTATGAATATATTTTAAAGAGACGATTCCAGTATAAAAATCTTCATAAATTAAATTTTCTAAAAACGGAACTTTCTCAACTATTTCACGACGATAGAGTTTTGCGACTGGACTCCAACTTACTCCATGATTAAAACATTGGTATAACGCTTCATCTGAATCAAATTCTTTAACATGAATATCTTTTTTTTCTTCATTTAAAGATTGAATATCCTCGGTTCTATTACATTCTACAATATCAATTCCATCAGACATATACTTCATTAGTTGTTCTAACAGACCAAGACTTACAACATCATCACTATCGACAAACATGATGTATTCGCCAAGGGATTCTTTCACACCACGATTTCTGGCTACGCTTTGACCTTGGTTTTTTTGATTGATCAATCGGAAACGCTTATCCATTTGGCAATAACGCTCACAAATCGCGTGTGAGCCATCTGTAGAACCATCATTGACTAAAATGACTTCTATATCTTGATAGGTTTGCTTTCGAATACTTTCTAGACATTCTTCCAGATATTCTTCCACGTTATAAACTGGAACGATTAAGCTAATCATAAAACAGCTTCCTTCTCATTCATTTTTATTCATCTGAATTTACTTTCTAATTCCATTTTTTAGTTTCCACAAAAAATGATAAACAGGGAAAATGATCGAATTATAATATTTTGGACAAATATTATAGAGGCGAATCATACGCGAACTTTTTGCAAGCTCAGGATTTTTCTTGGTGATAGTTACATAGTCGGCTAATTTCTGATTATAGACATCTGCATATGGATTTCCTTTTTGGATATAGTCTTGATAATGCATGGTTGCTACATGAACTAGGAAGCTGCCAATGTAAGGAAGAAGTTCTTCCCTATCAGAATACAAGTCTATTAATTGGTCACTGACTGTAAAGATATCTAAATTTTTAGGAGTAAAGGTTCGATGCATGATACTAGCTTGATGTTGTCGATAATAATAACCTTTATAATCAATCTTAATGATTTTTCGAATATATTTTAACATTCCAATTCCACAATAAACATCTTCAAAAATCACCCCATCTATATAAGGAACAGCTTCAACAATTGATCTTCTATAAAGTTTTGTAACTGCATTAACATTTAAAACATGTTTAGGGAAAATTTTTACTGCTTCTTGAGAGTTCCCTTCGAATAGAATACTTGGTTCTTTAAAACTTTTAGCAAGAAATTCCTCGTTAGATACGGTAAACTGACTTTCCACAATATCTACGTCTTCACGCATATAGTGCATTAAGGTTTCTAAATAGTTCGCTAGAATCATGTCATCACTATCCACAAATACAATAAACTCTCCTCTTGAAGCTGCTACACCAGTATTTCGTGCAGCGCTCAATCCTTGATTTTCTTGATTCAACAAGTGAAAGCGACGATTCTCTTTACAATAACGTTCACAAATAGCTTTTGATCCATCTGTTGAACCATCATTGACTAAAATGACTTCAAAGTCTGTGTAGGTTTGGTTTTGAATGCTGTCTAAACATTCTTCCAGATAAGTTTCTACATTATAAACAGGTACGATTACACTAATCATTCTTTATCCTAACCTTATTTCTTTAATCCAATTTCATCCAAAAGGGTCTTTGTAAAATCTTTTTGAATGGCATTAACCTTGTTATTAACTTTTTTTCGTTCGTCAATATAAGGATCTTCAGATTTCATGACACTCGCTAGGAACTCTAATAAGTCGTGTGAATCACAAATGACACTTCCCACCATTAAACTCTTCACATCTTCAAACACAAAGCCTCTTTTTTCCTTGTATTCCTCATAATCATTAATGGTAAATGCAACGGGCCTATTTAATAAATAATAATCTAAAAATACTGAAGAATAATCTGTAATCAATGCACTGGTTGTGCCCAAAAAGGTATATAAAGTCCCATACTGCTCACTAATGATATCTTCTGACAATAGATGAATCGTCTCATAATTCATCTCAAATTTCAACTGAGATTCCTCTAGAGGGTGAAGTTTAACGTAAAGTTGATAGCCATAGTTTGAAAGTAGTTCTTCAATGTTCTGAAAGTCCTCTTCTTCCAAAGAAAATATCAAAGCTGCTTGGCTGTCATGATAGTTTTTAGAATTACGGTAGGTTGGCATCCAGATGATTTTCTTCTCTTTTTTCTCTTTAAAGAGCTCATCATTTCGAATATTACCAACAAGAATCATCTGCTCATCCTTAGCATTAAAGGCTGCTTTCATGATTGGAGTAAATAAATCTGAAGAAGAGACTAATTTCGTAAAGAAATTATAGTCAATCTTTTCCATGCCAATTTCAAGATTGCCAATTTTTTTCAAGGGCATTCCATGCCACAAGTTGACAACCATCTGCTTTGGAGCAGGCTTTACAGGATACTTGCCAAATGAATAGAAAAAATATTTAGATGTTAAAAAATAAAAGAAACCTCGATAAATAGAAACATACTTCACATCCTGCTCTTTTTCTAAATGATAGAAATCATTTGAAGCACAAACGATTTCGTATGCTTCTTGATAGCCATTATCCACTAAATAGTGATAAAGTGTTCTAAGATTATCTCTAAACCCCCAATTAGAATAGAGAACAATTCTGTTCCTTTTCTTGGGAATCATTTTATTTATTTTATAAGTAAAATCACTTACTTTGAACAGTAAGGGTTTTAAATAGTTGATCATTCTCTTTTTAAACCTTGCTTATAAATTTCTTTTAAATTTTGAACATTTTCTTCAATATCAAACTGCTTTAGGTGTTCATTTAGCTGTCGTTGTTTCTTCTTGATAGGCGCCTTTTTTATGTAGTTTACCCATTTAGCCTTATCTAGAGGCATGGCTGTGCAAAGTTCACTAACGATCTGAGTTGTTGGATCAATCGTTTCATTCATGAGAATATCGACTCCAGAACACTGGGCCTCTACCAGCACGATTGGAAAACCTTCATACAAAGAAGGAAAGGCAAAAATATCAAAGGCTGAATAAAATTTATGAACATCTTCTCTTTTTCCTGTAAAGATGATATTCTTCACTTCCTTACTTTTCTCTTCTAAAATGGCACGATCTGGACCTTCACCAACAAAGACAAAGGTAACGTCAGGTAATTCTTTGGCAACTTCAATCAAAAAACTCTGATTCTTGAAAGGATTTAAAATCCCAATCATCCCTACTACTTTTTGATGTTCAGCTATATGAAACTCTTTGAGGATTTCTTCTCGAAAAGTTGGAGAAAAGCGATACTTATCGATGTCAATTGCATTTGGAAGGATTTGAAAGGATTTCTTTCCAAATATCTTCAGTCCAGCTAATTGGCCACAAGAGACACGATGGGTCGCATTTTTCAAGGCTAAAAAGACCAAAAATCGATTGCGAATACTTTTCAACCAAGTATCTGAAAATTGGCTACTATGATTGTGGTAAATTCTAACTGGAACACCATTTTTTCGAGCATAGTAATTATGTATAAAAGCGGTTATAGGATTATGGACATGAAGAATGTCAATTTTATTCGTTTCATAAAATTGTCGGCACTCTCTCGCATAGGCAAATAGTTTAGAAATCTTTAGGGCAGGAAATACAATACGTTTGATTTCTTTTTCATCTAGGTATTGATTAAATGGGAAATGAGCGTCGCCATTTGACTCTCCAACTATATATTCAAACTCTTGATCATTATTTGGGATATGATTTTTGATAAAACTTTGTACCCCGCTCATGGTATTTCTTACACCGCCTGTTACATGTATGACACGATACTTCATCCTAGTTCCCTTGATTCAAATCATTCTTTATCTTAGAGGTTGAAATTTCTTCTGTTCGTGGTAGGTAAACAACTTCTATCCCCATATCACTTAGATAATCAAATTTGCCTTGCCAATCATCTCCAATGACAAACACATCAGCATGATACTTTTCAATGTCTGAGATTTTTTGATCCCAATTTTCTTCTGGTATGACAAGATCCACATATCTGATAGCCTCTAATAGCGATTTTCTTTCTTCGTAATCAAAATAACATTCTTTATTTTTTTCTAGTCTATTAAATTCATTAGTAGAAAGTCCGACTATTAGATAATCTCCTAAGGCTTTTGCTCTTTTTAAGAGATTAATATGACCGTAATGCAATAAATCAAATGTTCCGTATGTAATGACTCTTTTCATATCTCCCTAACTACCTCTACTTCTTCTCTCATTTTTTTCTTATATACCCATTTCCTAATTGAATTAGGAAGAATTCGAATCACATTACGAAGGAAAATATTTCTAAGTAATTCTAATAGAGTAATATCTCCTCTACGATAAAAATCTAATTGGAGCATAAAGTCCGTCTTTACATACAAGAAACCGCCTCTCCGCAGATAGCTAGAATCGTTAGTCTGCATGACCACTAATGGCTCCTGGATATTCAAAAAATCCTTGGTTGGATTATCGTGTAACAATCTCATTGTGAGATCATAATCCTCTAAGTAACGAAATTCACGATAATTACCAGCCTTCAAGATATACTCTTTTTTCATCATACTCGATGGATTATTAAAGGGATTTCTCATTTTCGAATATCGACGGATTCCGTCCGTAGTTTCAGGCACTTTCTTTAAGGCGGTAAACTCTGAATTCTTCTCTAGAATATTGGAACCAACCATAATGATGTTGGGATTTTTTTCAAAGGCTGCTATTTGCTTTTCAAACCTTGTTTCTAGAGAATAGTCATCACTATCCATTCTTGCAATAAATTCTGTTTGGCATTGATTGACTCCAAAGAGAGAGGCTGGTCCTGAGCCTAAATTTTCAGGTAAATGAAAAACCTTTAGAATCGGGATTTCTCTCTGCAACTTTTCGATTTCTCTATCTAACTCTTCTGTCAATTCACCATCACAAACTAAAATGATCTCTGCTGGTTTAATGGTCTGTTGATAAGAGCTTAGTAAACTTTTCCTTAAATTTTGAGGAGTTTCTTTTTTATATACTGTAGTTAAAACTGAAAATTTCATTTTATAAATCCTAAACCTAATTCCCAAATAACCAATCTACAATAACCGAACGGTAGGGAACGATATGGTACCAGTCAACTTTAAAATAAGCAATGACCAGAAAGATTGAAGCATAAACCAATATCACCAAATAAAATAAAATCCACTGAACTTTTTTTTCACCTATTTTAGATAAAATCATGGGGATATATAGGCAAATAAAGGGGGTAAAATAGTGTGCGAATCTGCCAAAAAGACTTGTTTGCAAAGTTGACGCAGTAAATAAAAAGGAGATAAAGAACAAAGTTCTTATAAATTCTTCTTCAGTCGATAATTTCTGTTTTCTAATCACTACTTCTCCAAAGACCAGAACGATGCCGTACCAAATTGTTAAAAATACGGGCGCCCATTTTTTGCTTTCCAAAAACCATGATGATTCCAGATAGGAAGTATACTGAGGGAAGAAAGAAATAAAGATAGTTGCAATTTGTTTGATGAAAGGAAAGAGGATAAGAAATGCAAGGAACACAAACTGGTATGTTCTTTTGTTTAAAACGATTTTTTTAAGGGGGAAAAACAAGAGGCAGATGATACCAGATGTATGAAATAAGGGAGTTAGTAAGATAAATATCGATGCTAAAATCTTCTTGTTTTTTACTAAGTAGTGAAACCCTAAAAAACTTAAAGAAATTGCTAGACCTTGCCTGATATTTGATAAAGAATAAAAAAAGAGTCCTAACGAGCTGAAGTAAATAAGTAAACTTATGTAAACATTTTTAGAATGCTTATAAAGTACAAAAAACCAGAAAAATAAGGTTATAAAGGCATAGGCAAACAATAAAAATGTATAGTGAGAACTGAAGTTTCTTAGAAAAATATTACTTACTAAATAACCAATTTCAAATCGAGAACGAAATAGATTTGATAAATCCGGAAGTTGTAAGTCATTTGATTCAAAAATATGGATATAGGTTCCTAAATCTCCTCCTACACTAGAAGTACGAAAACCTGCAATTATTATAAAAAATAAAAAAGTTGGAAAAACAAGAAATCTTAACTCTTGTTCTTTATCCTCATATTTTAATGAGAAAAAGGCCAGGAAAGAGATATAGACGAACATTAAAAGATAGATTGTCATTTTTCCTCCCCTGCCTTTCAAATAGTTAGTTAATAATAGTAATAATAGGTGTCTTTATGTGAATCTATTTTATTCATTATCACACCAAGTAGTCTAGCTCCAACATGATCTAATCTTCTTTTTGCTTCTGTAACTTGACGCCGTTTTGATTTCTTTATATCTACAACAAGAAGGGTAGCGTCAGAAATACTCGCTAGTACTTGAGCATCAGTTGCTGCCAACAAGGGAGGTGTATCGATAATGACATAGTCATAAAAATCCTCAAATGCTCTTAGTGTTTCTTCCATAGAAGAACTAGCTAACATCTCAGATGGATTAGGTGGAACAGGTCCTGAGGTCAGTACATCAAAATTCACATCGTTAATCGTCAAATGATTAATGGAATCTACACCTGACCTTTTTAATAAAAAGGTGCTTAATCCCTCAGTATTGTTTAGCTCTATTAGTTTATGCTGGGTTGGTTTACGCATATCTGCATCTATGATAATCACTTTTTTCCCTTGTTGAGCCAGAGAAGCAGCAAGATTGATGCTAACTTCACTCTTTCCTTCGTTAGGATTAGCACTTGTAACGACAATCAATTTGATATTTTTTCCGAATTCTGAGAACTGAAGATTACTTCTTAAAGTTCTAAAGGACTCAGCTACAAGAGATTTGCTGTTATGGATAACTTCTATATGCATGGCACTAACCTCTCTTCTTTTTCTCTATAGTTGGAATCATGCCAAGGACAGGTTTCCCAACAAGCTCTTCCAAATCTTCATAAGAATCAATCGAGTCACTCAATACATACTTAATAAAGATGATATTAAATCCTATGAAAGAAAATACTAGAATAGATACAAGAAGATTTTTCCATAAAATAGGATAAACTGGATTGTTACTTCCCAAAGCTTCTATAACAACTGATAAATTATCACGTCCTAATCGATCTGCTGTAAATTTTTTGTATTGAGTTACATACTCTTTTATATAACGTTCCCCTAAATCTCTATCTAGCGCTCTTACTGTTACTGTGACCAACTGAGAACCTGTGTCATTTGTTAATTTAACCGATTTGATTTTAGTAATTTCATCTGGAGACAAACCTAATGCTTTATTGGTATCTTCTTTTACTGGAGGAAGATCTGCTATTTCTAAATAAGTCTTAGCTTGTCTTTGAAAGAGATTTATGGCTTCAATTGTTTGTGTATCATTATTCTGACTATTTGTTTGACTTGAAGTGTTCTTCATTATGAGCTTAGAGGAGACACTGTATATAGGAGAAATGATAAAAACAGTATATAGACCAACTGCTGTCGTCCCTATTAATGTAAAAAGGATTAGAAACAGAAACTTACTTTTAATTAAAGTAAAAATTCTGTTAATATTTTTATTGAAAATACTCATCTTTTATTTTTGTCCTTTACTTTTTTTCCCTATCTGAATTATCTAAATCCGTGTCCATTAAAAATAACTTTAATTGTTTTTAGTAAAATAAGGAAATCTAATTTAATACTTTCATGTCTGATATAGTAAACATCATATCCTAATTTTTCTTTTGGAGACAATTCATAGCCACCATTTACTTGAGCCCAGCCTGTAATTCCTGGACGAACAGCCAATCGCTCATTAAAATCAGGAATATATTTTAAAAATTCGTTAACAAATTCTGGTCTTTCTGGTCGAGGACCGATAATAGACATCTCGCCTTTAATAATATTAATAATTTGTGGAAATTCATCAATTCGAGTTCTGCGTATAAAACGTCCAATCTTCGTTATCCGTGGATCATTTTTTTCCGCCCATTGATATCCGTTCTTCTCGGCATCTAAATACATGGAACGTAGTTTGTACATTATGAATTTTTGTCCATTTAAACCAACTCTTTCTTGCATGTAAATGGGGTTTCCGCTTGATTCGATGACAATAAAGAAGCAAGCAATGAGACAAATTGGGATTATTAAAATTAATAATAATATAGAAATCAGAAGACCGATTATTCTCTTGGCTCTTCTATAGTTCATCATCTTTCTCCTTGATAACACACATAAATATAAAAGTGCGTTTAGTCGCATATAGAAACTAAAACCAGAAAATACAGGATCATTATAAATATATACTCGTTATGTATAAATCGTATTTAAATATATCATAAAATGAGAAAACTCTCAAACTTGAAGCGCTAAAAAACAAACAATAATTATTTTTTCAAAAATATCGTTCGTAATAATCGACTCAGGCTTCACTACAAATAACTCTTGCTCTTTTTTCTTTTGTACTGGGTCCATCATCGACTCTAAAAAAAATGTAAGAGTGGATATCAATCATGTGATGTTTACATATATAATATAGATTTAGGTTCTATAATGAAATCTCAACAAATATATATAAGCGTTTTGAATAACCTATAAATATTAGTTTATATGGTTTATTTTCCTGATGCTATTATACTACGAAACATAAAAATAAGCTAGTTATTTTTATAATATTTTAAAAGTTATCTAGTTTAATAAAGCATATATAAATAAGCGTATTTTGTTTTCGAATAAATCTGTAGAGAATGATAATGATACTGACTATTAAAACTAACACCTACCATGGAATTTCCACGGTAGGTGTTACTTATATCAATAATCGTTCTAAAAATGGTTTAATACAGTTGATGAGAATCCCCTCTATCCAGCTTTCCTGTGCTGAGGATAGATGTTCTGTCTGAAGGCTTTCTTTTAAAAAGTCTCGGATTTGTTCTGGTGCGATTTCAAACTCAAAGGATTTCATTTTATAGAAAAAGTCGAGCAGATGATCTGACAGATATTCAGTTGAAAAGGGAACTTCTCCACTTTTTCGATATTCTAATAAGAGGCGAGCAAATCGAGCTTTTTCTTCAGGAAGCTCACGAAAATAGGAATTGAGGAGCCAGGTCTGCTTCTGCTTTCTTTCAATTGGATCCTGACTAGCAATTCGTTGGTCTTTTTCCAGCTCTTTTTGGTATTGTTTGGCCTTGACAGCCCGTTCTGTCCTATTTTTACCAAAAAGTATTTTCTCCCACTTACGTTCTTCTTGGGTTAGGGTTTCTGTAAAGCCAAAGTAATCTTGATAGGCACGTTCCGCTGGGCCCATGGCTAGAACTAGATTGTCTGCATATTGTTTGGCGATTTTATCCCTCTTCCTGCGCTCTTTCTCAGCCTGGATACGCAGTTCTTGCTCGTAGTCAATTTTCTCCTTGCCTAGTTTGACAAGGTAGAGTTGGTCATCTGGTTTTCCAAGTAAAAAGGGTTTGATACACTTTTCAAGGACTTCTTCCATCCGAGCCTTTTTCTTTGGTTCCGCCTTGGTCCAAGTTCCTCCTTGAAAGACTTCTAGAAAAAGCTGGTAGTCTCTCTCAGGCGCAAATTGATTGCCACGATTAGGCTTGAAAACACCTTTTTCCCAGAGCCACTTTAGAAGTCGCTCGTCAAAGTCACTTTTATTGACCTTGATTTTTTCCTTTTTCTGGGCTTTTCTGGTCAGATTTTCAACCTTTCTGAGTAGTTTTTCTTCCTCTTCCAGTTGCTGGTCAAGAGACAATCGATGAAAATGACGAACGCAGTCGCTACCTATAGGAAATAGTCGTTGACCAGTCACTCCGTTAAAGAGTTCGTAGGCGTATTTGATAGCATTTCCACAGACACAATTGCTACGGCCGATACCGTTAAAAATCAAGGAAACTTCATTCCATTCCTTGGTAGCTTGTTCCCAAGTATCAGCTTTTGAAGCCTGTAAAACCGCATCATGCAGGGATTTTCTAACTGGAAGTGTCATGAGGTCTCCTTTCTAGATTATACTTTTACAACTTGAACTTCGTCTTTACCGAGTAAAATCAAGTATTTGTCAATATTTTCAATCGAATAGGCTCGAGATAAAGCCTCTCCGTATAGGGCTAACTGACCACGATAACGGTCTATGAGTTGACTTGGCTCATCATAGCGGTCTGTCTTATAGTCGAACAGAACAATTTTGTCTTCGTAAAGTAGATAGCCATCAAGGATACCACGGACAACAAAGTCTTCCTGACTCTTTTGGTCTCGTTTGAGCATGGAGAAAGGTTGCTCGCGATAAAGATGGTTGGTATTAGAGAGAATTTCCTGACCGAGTGCTGTGTCAAAGAATGCAAGAATTTTCGCAAGATTAATCTTGTCCATGACAGCTTGGCTGGTTTCAACTTGTTTGAGAGTTTCTGTCAGGCTAGCAAGAGTTGGTCGCTGACTGAGGTCAATTCTCTGCATGAGTTCGTGGGTAGCACTACCAATCTCAGCTCCTGTTACCTTTTCTTTGGTTGAAAAATCTGGTAAATCAAAACTGATTTTCTTGTCTACTGACTGACCTTGACCAGCAATCTCAACACCTTCCATATCCATAACTGGTTCGTAGAATTTTTTAATTTGACTTGGGGTTTGAACACTTGGCAATTCAATAGCTGCGCGGTGAAGAGTATTATAGACTTCAACCTCTTTCAGCATTTCAAGAGCTTCCTTAATGATTTCTGACTGGCGATTGTCTGCTTGGGAGCTATCTTGGAGAGGACTTTTGTTTTCCAATTCTCCGATAGCTTCTCTAGTCAGCTGATCTTCACCAACAAAACAATAGCTAAAGTTGAGATGATCCTTGGCAAACACTTTACTGATAGCCCAAAGCCAATCTTGGAAATTCCGTGCTTGCAGTCTAGTGTTGCTATTTAGTTTTCCATTTTTAGCTGCTGGGTATTCCTTGGCTTCCAGCTTTTCACGAGAACCCTTACCGACAAGATAGAGCTTTTTCTCAGCCCGCGTCATGGCAACATAAAGGAGACGCATTTGCTCTGAATAGCTTGCCAGCTGTAATTCCTCTTCGTTCTGTATATAGGTCAGGCTAGGAATGGAGAGTTTGATGGTTTTAGGATAGTGATTTTCAACTGCTCCTGTCTCCATCTTGGCGATATATTTGACACCTAGTCCATTTTTACGACTAAGAATGACTTCTGACATATAGTCTTGCTTGTTGAAATCTTGATCCATATTGAGAATAAAGACGTAAGGAAACTCCAGCCCTTTACTCTTGTGAATGGTCATGAGCTCTATTGCATCTTTTGGCGGTGCGACAGCCACGCTTGCAAGATCGTGCTGGGCTTCTAAAACTTGGTTAATCATACCAATAAAACGCGACAAACCTTTGAAATTGCTCTTTTCAAATTGATCAGCACGCAATGCTAGGGCATAGAGATTAGCTTGTCTAGCAGGACCATTTGGCAAAGCCCCAACATAGTCATAGTAAAAACGGTCGTTATAAATCTTCCAAATCAGGTCATAGAGGGAGTGGGTTTTGGCATACAAGCGCCAAGAAGCCAAGATATCCATGAATTGCTTTAGTTTCTCAGCTAGAGCCGTGTGAATCAAGTTTTTCTGGCTTGTTACCATTTTTTGTGCATTGATCAGTTTTTCATAGAGATTTTCTTGGATTTTATCCTCTGCTTTCTGAAGAGATAAACGTGCTAACTCGTCCTCATCAAAGCCAAACATAGGAGACTTCATAAGGGCAACCAAGGCATAGTCTTGAAGAGGATTGTGAATGACACGAAGGGTGTCTAGCATGACTTGCACTTCTAGGGATTGGAGATAATTGTTTTGCTCTCCATCGGTTTTGACAGGAATTCCGTACTCAGACAGGGCGAGAAGAATCTGGTCATTACGACTGCGGCTGGAGGTCAGAAGGGCAATTTCTTTAAAAGCAACACCTTGTTCCTTATGGAGTTTCAGGATTTCCTTGATAACTAATCTCATTTCGCCTGTTAGTTTCGTTTCTGCCTGCCCCTCTTCTTCCTCATTTGTGTCATCCTTATCGTAGAGGAGAAATTCCGCCTTGTTGTTTGGATTGGGAGTCAGTTTGGTATTTGCAAAAACAAGCTGGTGCATGTTATCATAGTTGATTTCGCCGACCTCTTGGTCCATGAGACGTTCAAAGACATCATTGGTTGCTGACAGCACTTCTGAACTACTACGGAAATTTTCTTTAAGCAAAATCAGCTTGCCTTCGTGTGGATTTTGCGCATAGCGTTGGAATTTCTCATTGAAAATCTGCGGGTCTGCTTGACGGAATCGGTAGATGGACTGCTTGATATCTCCCACCATAAAGCGATTGTGGCCATTAGATAGCAATTCCAGCATCCGTTCTTGAATATGGTTGGTATCCTGATACTCATCTACCATGACTTCATGGAAGCGCTCCTGATAAGCCTCACGAACTTGCGGGAAATTCTCTAAAATCTCAATGGTGTAATGGCTGATATCAGCGAATTCAAAGGCGTTTTCCTGACGCTTACGCTGACGATAAGCTTCCACAAAATCACTCATGAAGGTTTGGAAAGTCTTAGCTAGTTCCCATGTATCTCCATGATAACGTTCTTGATAGTCGAGAATGGTTATCTGGTCTGACAGTTGTCCTAGTTTAGCAAACTGTGCCTTTCTTTCTTCGTTGTAGGCATCAGCCAGAGGTTTCAAATCAGCCTTACGACTGGCATTCGTCAGAGCTCGACCGTTTTTCTCTTTCGAAATTGCGACGACACGCGCAAGCACTGCTTGATAAGCCTCATTATCGGATTCTTGATTTAAGGAGGCAATTTCATCCAGAATCAACTGAACATTTTCTAGATAAGCAGCCTTAGGAAACTCCTTGGCATCATTATCCAGATGATAACGGAAAAAGCTTTCCAAATCCCAAAGGGCTTGTTTGATCTGCTCAGTCAGTTTTTCTTTTTCACTGGTAAAATCAGCTTTTTCAAAGCCTTTTAAGAAAGATTCACTCAGCCAATTTTGAGGATTGCTGGTGGATTGGAGGAAGTCATAAATTTTGTAAACTTGCTGGCGCAGCCCCCGTTCATCTTTCCCACGTCCAGCAAAGTTTTTCAGCAAATGACTGAACTTTTCTTTCTGTTTACCTTGGTAATGGGCTTCAAAGACCTCATGAAAGACTTCGTTTTTTAGAAGGAGTTGCTCGCTTTGGTTTTGTAAAATACGAAAATTAGGCGCAATGTCAAGCAGATAGCCATGTTTACCAAGGAATTTTTGTGTGAAAGAGTCCATGGTTCCGATGGCAGCGTTGGGTAGGTCTGCCAACTGGCGACCCAAGTGTTGTTTGAGGTCGACATCACTACTTTCTTGGATTTGTTGGCTGATTTTTTTCTCCAAACGTTCTTTAAGTTCAGTCGCAGCCTTGACGGTAAAGGTTGAGATAAAGAGTTGAGAAATTTCGACACCACGCGCCAATTGGTCTAGAATACGCTCGGCCATGACAAAGGTCTTCCCAGAACCAGCCGACGCTGAAACCAGGATATTTTGACCAGAAGTGTAGATGGCTTCGATTTGTTCGGCAGTTTTCTTTTGTTCCTTGCTCGAATTTGCTTCTACTTCTTGCAATTTTTGAATTTCCTTCTCAGTTAAAAAGGGAATAGGCTTCATCGATTCAACTCCTCTCTTATTTTTTCAAACCAAGCTTGCTTGAGTTTTTCTCCGACAAGACGTTTACCATCAGCTAAATCCAATTTTTCTAGGAAACGGGCTTGGCCCAAGTGGTAATTTGCTTCAAAGCCTGTGATGGCTTGATGTTGCTGAACATATGGGGCAATACTTCTGCCGTTTTCTGTGTATGGATTGATAGAGAACTGACCTGCTAAAATCTTCTCTGCTGCTTTCTTGTAAAGATGGGCATTGTAGTCCAGTAGGAGCTGGAATTCCTCATCCGTCAGCTGATTAGCCTTGTTTTTATTGTAAAATTCGCCCAAATGACTGCTTTCTTTTTCTAAAAAGAGTCCTTGGTATTTCATAGACTTGCTGGCTTCTACTACTGCACCTGCCAGCCTTTTAACGGCCATCAGAGATTGGACAGGCTCAGCCATTTCCAAGTACATGGCACCGAAAAAGTTCTCTTCCCCTTCTCTTTTTAGGGCAGCTAAGTAAGTTGGTAACTGGGAATTGAGTCCATTAAAGAAATGAGGAAACTGGAACTGAGTTAGACTAGACTTGTAGTCTACTACTCCTATCGCCCCATCAGTTTTCAAGCGGTCAATGCGGTCAACCTTACCTCGTACAAAGACACTGCGTCCATTGTCCAATTGAATAAAGGCCTGCTCTTTTCCACCGAAATTTGCCTCTTCTTTAATGGTTTCGATGGCTGGATTATGGCGGAGAATATGTCCAGTCGTCCGTGCAACATCAAGCAAAACTTCCTTGGTAAACTGGGCTTCCAAACTTTCCTGATAAATAGCCTCAAATTCGCGTTCTTGACTGGTTTCTTGAATAGCTTGTTCTAGACGGTGGTCAAAGGAATCTTCGTCAGGCAACTGCAAGGCCCGTTCAAAAATGCGATGCAAGAAATTCCCGTGACTACGGACATCAGGACGCAAACGTAATTCCTCCTGCAAGCCTAATACGTAGCGGAGGAAATAACTGTATTCATTGCGGTAAAACTCCGTCAAACCAGAGGTAGACAGGTAAAATTCCTGTTCAGTTGGATAGAGAGCCTGTAAGGTGTCCTTTGCTAAGAGTTTACTGCTTGGGCTGGTTGGGAGGGCTGGATTTTCCAGACCTTGCTGTTCTAGTTTTTTACCCATCACACGCGCCAGAACCTTGACAAAGGTCAAATCTTGCTCAGTCTCACTCATCTCGCCCTGCTGGTGATAGGCAACCAGACTAGACAAAAGACTATGATAGGACCCAATATCTTCCTTAGACAGCCCTTTGTGATTCATCCTCTTTTCTCTTCGGCTAAATCCAAAACTCACCAGCTCTTGAAGATAGGCTGACTCCTTGCTTTCACTTTCATTAAAAAGGCTTGGAGCCGACAAGACCAACTGCTTACGAGCAGAATTAACCAAGGAAAGCATAGTGTAGCGATTTTTCTTGAGGTTTTCACTGCTGGCAATCAGCAATTGAACGCCTTCTTCGGTTGCTTGGTTTAAGCTTTGTCTTTCTTCATCTGTCAAAAGGCTAGTATTTTGCGCAATTTTTGGTAAATTGTCCTGAGTTAGCCCAATGGCATAGACAAAGTCAGCTGTTAAGGGCGCAATCAAATCGTAACTCTGCACCAGAACGGTGTCCACTGTTGCTGGAATGGTGCGGTATTGGGACAAACTCATTCCAGAATGGAGCAAGGCTAGGAAGTCTTCTAGACTAACCTGTGAACCAGCAAAAACGGTCGCAAATTGTTCTAAAACATGACAGAAAGCCTTCCAAACTTCGGCTTGTCTTTCCTGTTCTACAGCTTCCATAGTGGCTGTCAAATCTTGCAACTGCTTAGTCACCTCTCCTTCTTTTAGAAAGACATTCCACTTTTGCAAGAGATTTTCAGCCTTTTGTTTTCGACTGGCAAAGAGAGTTTCAAGAGGGGTTAAAATACGCAGACGAAGAGCATTCAAACGTTCCAAATCAAATTTTCCGTGGTGGGATTTGGTAAATGTTTGCTGAAAGGCTGGCAAGCCATTGATACCAAGATAGCGGATATATTGTTCAAAAGCATCAATATCAGCCTGACTAAGGTCGGTATACAAACCTGTTCTGAGAAGGTTAATTAAATCCTCCTGACGGAAACGATAGCGTTTCAAAGCAAAAATAGATTCGACAAACTGTGTCAAAGGGTGGTGAGCCATGGATTCGCTTCTACCAAGATAGAAAGGAATCTGATACTGGTCAAAAATGGTTTTCAGAGATAACTGGTAAGAAGCCACGTCACCCAAGAGAATACGAAAATGCTTGTAACTCAGGTCTGAGTTCTCATGCAATTTCTGACGAATGCTACGGGCTACCAACTCTAACGCTTCCTTTTGCGTCAAGCAAGACCAGATTTGTAGGTTTTCACGATCCTTCTCATCGACATCCAATGTTAATTCTGAAAAGTCATAAGAAGATTCCAGCAAACGAGAGGCCTTATCAAAACTATCCATCTGCTCATGAGTTTGAGAACAATCCAGAGCAGGAGTTTGGTATTTAGAGGCTAGATGATGGAGAAACTCCACACTGGCTTGATAGAGATTGCCTTCAGCGAATGGGCTGGTATAGGCTTTCTTACTAGCATAGGCTCCAATGACAATCTCAACACCCTTAGCATAAAGTAAGTCCACAATCCGCTCCTCCTCAGCAGAAAAACGGGTAAATCCATCAATAACCAAGGCAATTTTAGTAAAATCACTACTTACATTGTCATTCTCAATAGCCTCAATCAAATGGGACAACTGACTTCCCTGAGCCAACTGCCCTTGATTGAGGTAGGCCGTTACTTTCTCAAAAATCAAGAGTAAATCTGCTCGCTTGTCCTCATCACTCAAACTTTCTAAGTCTAAAAAGCTCATCTGAGCAGTCGTCATCTCATGATAAAGTTCAATCAGCTGCTGGATAAATTGAGGGTCTTGTTTAATAGATCCATAAACTCGTAAATGCTTAGGATCAAGTTCAGCAAGACATTTATAAAATGCCATTCCAAGACCGATGTCATCTAGACTCGTCTTAGCTGGCAAATCATTTAAAACCAAGTAACGAGCCATTTGAGCAAAGCGCGTGACGGTAATCGCAAAAGAAGCCTGCTGGGGTAAACATTCCAGTACAGATCGTTCCTTTTCAAAAGAAAGGGAGTTGGGTGCGATGTAGAAGACCCGCTTGCCAGCAGCAACTAGCTCTTCTGCCTCTCTGGTTAGAACCTCGGTCAAAGAAGTCCGAATATCAGTATAAAGTAATTTCATCTCTGCCTCGTTTGCTTTATCAAAGTTTCTTACCCTATTATAGCAAAGTTCGCTTCACAATCCAAATCCAAAATTCTAGTTGACAATCATTTAACTAGCAAATCAATCATACTTCATCATCCACTTTCATATGTTGAAAAATAAGGAGGAAAAAGTCTTTGGAAACTTCAAAATGTCCATAACGAAGTCGAGAAGTATAGTCTCTCCATTCAGGATGTTGTCTGGCTATTTCTATGGAACAATCTTGGACTGGTAGATAATACTCGACATTTCGTCTAAAGGGAAAGAATCCTTCAAATTGCTCTACTTGATAGGCTTTGTCATCTATAATTTTACCTACGGCCACAAAAGCCTGTAACTTATCTTGACCATTCATATCGTATTTTGGACTATAGTATAAAAGATAGTCACCTTTTTTCATACGATTTAAGGGGCCGCCCTTTCCATGACAGACCTGACAAAAATTTCCCTCAACTCCTCTTAAAACATGGTTCTTTGAAACAACTCCGACCCAATATCTAGGCATTTTTATCCTCCAACTCTACTAACATGCGATTAAAACATTTTCTATCGTTAGATAGTTTTTCAAAAAATTCTTCATCAACGCCTTCTACTAAGGGTAAAGCTTGATTGACCTTCTCCGCGCCAGACTTCGTCACTGAGACCAGTTTTGCCCGACTATCCTTTGGATGTTGATCACGTCTAATGTAGTCCTTCTTCTCCAGTAGTCTAACAATCTGGGAAACCGTCATGACATCCATTCCGGTGAACCGAGCGATATCAACTTGCGTTACATATTCCTCTCTATTAGACAAAAACAAGAGCGAGGTTAAAACGATAAATTGAGGCAAAGTGAGACCAACTGATTTCAAGACTCTTTTTAAGTTGCTTTCCCACTTGTTGTAGACTTTGATGAACAGAAGACCTGTAGACTCTGTTTCATCATTTTTGTAAATTGAATTAAATTGATACTTTGTCATTATTTCTCCTTAAATATTAAGTATACATATTATATAAGAATTTACTTTGTTTTTCAAGAAAAGGAAAGTCAAATGTTACAATTCTGTCAGACATTTTATAGTCTATATGCTATAATAAAAGCAAAACACCTAGAAAAGGAAGTCTTATGATTAAACTACTAGCCTTGGATATGGACGGAACCCTCCTCAATGAATCCAAGGAAATCCCACAAGCTCACATTACTGCTATTCACCAAGCTATTGAAAAAGGTGTCAAACTTGTTCTCTGTACGGGTCGCCCGCTTTTCGGTGTCCTCCCCTACTACAAAAAACTGGGGCTAGACCTCCAGAATGAGCATGTGATTGTTAACAACGGTTGTTCAACTCACCAGACTAGCGACTGGGGCTTGGTTGACTGGCAAGAACTCAGTCCAGCTGACATTGAATATCTCTACGAGCTTGCTGAAAAAAGTGATGTTCAGTTGACTCTTTTTGATGAGGAACATTATTTTGTCCTCGGTGGTAAACCAAATCAAGTCATTGAAAATGATGCTAAACTAGTCTTTTCAGACCTGACTGAAATTTCCCTTGAGGAAGCGACTAGTGGCAAGTACCGTATGTTCCAAGGTATGTTTTTGGGTACAAAAGAGCAAACAGATGATTTTGAAGAGCGTTTTTCTGAAGAGCTTTGCCAACGTTTTAGTGGAGTTCGTTCGCAGCCTGTCATTTATGAAGCTATGCCACTTGGAACGACAAAGGCTACTGCTCTTTCACGACTAGCTGAGATTTTGAAGATTGATTCCTCAGAAATTATGGCCATGGGCGATGCTAATAACGATATCGAAATGCTCCAGTTTGCAGGGCTGGGCATTGCAATGGGAAATGCCAGCGATTATGTCAAATCCCTAGCTGATGCCGTTACAGCAAGCAACGAAGAAGACGGTGTTGCGCGTGCGATTGAGAAATATATTTTATAATTAAGAAGCCCAGTTCGTGTCAACTGGGTTTTGATATTTAAGAATTCCTAAAACTTTAGAAACTCTTTAGAAATCCTTGAGCTTTCTTTGATTTCTATACTTTATACTAAAGTTAACAAAATAAATCAAAAGGAGAGAATCATGAAAACAGTACTTGACATTCATGGATTGTCCAAAAACTTTGACAAACAAGCTATTCTTCAGGATCTTCATCTAACGATAAGAGAGGGAGATATTTATGGACTTATCGGGAAGAATGGAGCTGGGAAGACCACCTTAATCAAAATCATTACACAACTACTGTTTGCGGATAAGGGGACTGTTTCCCTCTTCTCCAGCAAAACGGAAAATGAGTGGACCAAGGCTCTATCTCGAGTAGGTTCAGTGATCGAATCACCTGTAGCTCATAATCACTTAACAGCCTACCAAAATCTGAATTATTATTGTATGATACGCCATATTCCAAATGCTGATCAAGTCATTCGAGAAACGCTGGATTATGTAGGTTTGCCAGATACAGGTAAGAAAGTCTTTCGTGATTTCTCGCTAGGAATGAAACAAAGACTTGGTATTGCCATTGCCCTCCTATCCAAACCAGACTTCCTGATCCTAGATGAACCTATCAACGGTCTCGACCCAATCGGTATCAAAGAATTTCGACTAATGATTCAACGACTAAATCAAGAAAAAGGGATAACCATTCTCATCTCTAGCCATATCTTGTCAGAACTCTACCTCGTAGCTAATCGTTTTGGTATTTTAGATCAAGGCAATATTATCCGTGAAATCAGCAAAGCTGAATTTGAAACACTAAGTGAGGATTATATTGTGCTTAAGACAGCCGACCAAGAGAAAGCTTGTCAAGTATTGAAAGAACAAATCCAGCTCCAGTTCAAGGTTGTCAATCCAGAAAATGAAATCCATATCTTTGGTCAGGAACAAGATGTCAAGCAGATTCTTAAGGAATTAACCTTGGCAGATGTTGCCATTGACGAGATTTACTATGCCCGTCAAAACCTAGAAGAATACTTCACTCAATTGGTCCAATAGGAGGAAAATCATGATACATACCATTCAAGCAGACTTTTACCGTCTTTTCCGTTCCAAAGGATTCTGGATTACAGAATTTATTCTCTTTACTCTCATGCTAATGGGAGCAAGTATAGGAGCCACGGGCCATCTGATGGCAATCCAGACAGAAGAGCCAGACATTCCAACCCATGGTTGGGACGGTGTACAAGCCCTGATTAACGCATCTAGTCAAGGTTCAAACCTCGTTTTTCTCTGTATTGTTCTAACTTGTCTAGTTCTCGGTGTTGATTTAATCGGAAAGCTCTATAAAAATAGTTTGACAGTAGGGGTTTCTCGTACAGAGTTTTTCCTTGCCAAAGCCTTTGTAGTGGCTTGTATTGCACTCTTGCAACTTATCATCAGCCTTGTGATTGCCTTTATTCCAGCAACTATCTTAAATGGATTTGGAACCATACCTGATGGCTTTATTGGCAATCTATTAACAACCATTTTCCTTCAATTCCTTTGCCTCCTTGCTTGGCTTTCCATTGTTTCCTTTATTCTCTATGTTAGTCATTCTTATCTTGCAGTATTTATTGGCTATTTGGTCAGCTCTATCTTACTTTCTATGCCAATGCTCATCTTCCCAAGTATCAAAATTTTGCCATATTTGTCCTTGCAATTTACCTATGCTATGACTGCTAATAGTGAGTCAATTCTCTACACACTTATAGTTAGCTTAGCTGTTATTGTAATCTTTAATCTAAGTGGACTGGCAGTTTTCAAAAAGAAAAGTCTATAAAAAAGACCTCCTCTAGCCTACAGAGGAGGTTTATTTCGTTAAAAGCAAATGAAAACCGATAACCATTGCCCATCTGTGCTTAGTTTCATCTCTGCACCGAGAAGATGGCATAATTCCTCAGTGATATAAAGGCCTAAACCAGAGGATTCTTCCGTGTCAGATAGATTTTCAGAATAAAAACGGTTGCTGAGCTTTTCTATTTTTTTGATGGGCTGTTTAACAAGGTTGGCAATCTCTAAGACAGGCTGTTCCTTTTCCTGTCGCAAATAGAGACGCGCTTCTTCCTTACCATGCTTGAGGACATTTCCAAGCAAATTTTGTAAAATTCGATCCAGCAATTCTTCATCAGTCCTAATTTTTAAACCAGCTTCAACCTTAAAATCAAGGGTGATATTTGCCGCCTGAAAAACATCATAATAAGCCAGAGTCTTTTTGGTGATAAAAGCTGAAATATCTACTTCTTCTAGTTTCGGCTTAACAGCTCCTTCCATCAACCGACGGTATTCTAGGAGAGCCTCCAAACGTTTGGAAACTAAATCAAGATGCTGGGCGATTTTTTGTAAGGTTTCTGCTTGGTTTTCAGGAGTTTTTATCAATTGTTGCGTGTAGCCTGAAGCGATAGTCAAAGGTGTCCGAATATCATGGGCGATATTGCTGATGGCCATATCCAGAGTCTGCTTTTCCCTTTTCATCACCAACCGAGATTGTTCTACTTCCTGAAATAGATTCTCAATCTGCTGGTAGAGATGTAAAAAATGTTTGGAAAAAATGCTGACTCCGACTCTTTTCATACTACCCGTGAGAATTTTATCTTCAATCTGTTGACTCAAGTTTTTAAGTGCTAGATGGTAGCGAATTAATACAATCGATAAAATAGTTAGGAGTATCAGTAGAACAAAGATCATCATGTAGGTCATTGCTTGTCTCCTTTTAATCTTACCCCAACTCCCCAGATGGTTTCAATATATTCTTGATTTGGGTCAAGCTGGTTTAATTTTTTACGAAGATTACTCAAATGCGTATTGAGAGTATTATCTCCAGGTAGGTAGCTATCCTCCCAGACTAATTCATAAAGTTCTTCTTTTGTAAAAATTTTCTTAGGGTGTTTAAGGAGAGTTTGGAGAATCAAGCATTCTTTCTTGGCAAGGCGAATGGTTTCCTGACTATTCTTGATTTCAAAACTTTCTGCATCAAACTGGATATTTTTCAAGTTTTGTGGCAGATTTTCAGTTTTCTCTATTTCCATAGGCTGTTTTTCTACACTTTGACGTAACTGAACAGTAACTCTGGCAAAGACTTCATCCAAATCAAAAGGTTTCACTATGTAATCATTGGCACCGTCTAAGAGGTATTGACTGATTAACTTCTTATCGCTCAAAGCTGTTAGCATAATGACTGGAGTTTGGCTTTGTTCCCTGATGGCTTTTAAAACCTGATCCCCATTTTTCCCAGGAAGCATGATATCTAGCAAAACAAGGTCAATCCCACCTTGGTCAAAACGCATGATTCCTTCAGTTCCTGAAAAAGCTTGAATCACCTCATGCTCCTCAGTAAGAAGTGTTCGTAAAATCTCTTGAATGTCACTATTGTCTTCAATGACCAATATCCTAGCCATAAATACCAACCTTTCTGCAACTATTATAGCATGTTTTATTGATAAAGCTTAAACAGAAAAGCTCCTCGCATAAAAGCGCGAGAAAGCCTTAGAGGGTTAAAATATAAAATCCACTTACTAGACAACATAGTATCCTTATAGTTGCAAATAAGAAGTTAGTCTAGCAGAATAAATCTCTCATTTCTCCCCTACTAGTCCGTAATTCGTTGATACATTTCGGGTCTTCTATCTCGAAACAAGCCCCAGTTTAAGCGTTCGCTTGCTCCCTTATCTAGGTCATAAGTAGCTAACAGAACAGCTTCTCCTTGTCTTTCAGCTCGCTCTAGAATAGCACCTGTTTCATCCGTCATAAAGGATGAACCGTAGAAGTCAAGACTGGAACTCTGTCCACCATTTTCCTCACTAGAAGTGACTTCTTCTAAGCCATAGCGATTGGCTGCGATGACTGGAACAATATTTGCTGCTGCGTGGCCTTGCATAGTACGTTGCCAATGGCCACAACTATCCGTGTCCAAAATCGGCTCTGAACCGATAGCTGTAGGATAAAAGAGCAATTCAGCCCCATTCAATGCAAGACAGCGGGCCGTTTCAGGGAACCATTGATCCCAACAGATGCCAATCCCAATCTTAGCATAGCGAGTATTCCAGACCTTGAAACCTGTGTTGCCAGGCGTAAAATAAAACTTTTCTTGATAATAATGATCATCTGGTATGTGAGTCTTCCGATAAACGCCCAGAACTTCCCCATCTGCATCAATAACGGCAATAGAGTTATACAAGACATTGCCATCTTTTTCATAGAAACTGATTGGTAAAACGACCTTTAGCTCCTTGGCAATGGTTTTAAAATGCTGAATGGCTGTATTGTCTGTCACCGACTGGGCATGCTGGTAGTAGTCATACTGACGTTCCTGACAGAAATAGGGACGTTCAAACAACTCTGGTAAGAGAATGATTTGTGCGCCTTGTTCTGCAGCCTGACGTACTAAACGCTCCGCTGTTTGAATATTTGTTGCCACATCCTTAGCGCATTGCATCTGAATGGCTGCAACTCTTACATTTCTCATCTTTTTCTCCTATTCTGGGATTTGTTGGGTGATACAGTGGATATTGCCACCACCTAAGAGAATATCTCTGGCTGGAATTCCGACAACTTTACGGTCTGGGAAACACTTACTGAGGATATCTAAGGCCACTTGATCGTTTTTATCTTGAAACTGGGGAACAAGGACTGCCTTGTTAGCAATATAGAAATTGACATAGGAAGCAGCAAGCCTTTCACCTGCGTATCGCTCTTCTTCTCCTTCTTCATAGATGTAGCCTGGCAAATCCTCTTCTGTCACAACTTGACGAACTGCAGGGATAGGCAATTTATGAATGGTGAAGTGACGACCTTTTGCATCTGTTTCCTTTTCTAAAAGCGCTAAATCAGCTGCTGACATGGCATATTGAGGATCGCTTTTGTCGTCCGTCCAAGCCAAGACAAGTTCTGCAGGACCAACAAAGGAAGCAACATTATCAACGTGTTCATTGGTTTCATCCTGATAAATACCATAAGGAAGCCAAATAACTTTTTCAGCGCCAAGGCACTCTAATAAGGTATTCTCAATTTCCTCTTTAGTCAGATGAGGATTGCGACCAGGGCTAAGCAAGCAACTTTCAGTCACGAGAATGGTTCCTTGACCATCGCTATGTATCGCTCCGCCTTCTAGGACAAAAGGTTTAGCATCATAAACAGGCATTTCCAAGGCCTCAGCAAAACGACTGGCTACTTGGTTATCATCTTCATAATCTTGATAAAGACCATCAACAGCACCACCCCAAGCATTGAAAGACCAGTCTACTGCCAACTTTTCCCTTTTATCATTAAGGAGAATGGTTGGGCCAGTATCACGCGCCCAGGCATCATTGGTGGGAATGTCTAAATAAACAACGCTATCTTCAAGGTAGTCTTGGGCTTCAGCTAAGTAGTCTTGGTCCACCAAAAGATAGACTCTTTCCCCTTCTGCTATGGTCTTAATAATCTGGCTGAAAGCTCTTTTGGCAGCCTTTCCTTGAAAGGGCCATGAACCTGGTCGAGTCGGCCATATCATGAGGGTACCATGATGAGGTTCGTACTCTGCTGGCATGCGATAGCCTAATTTTTTGGGACTTTCCTTCATGATAATCTCCCTTTAAAGTCTTGATAGCCGAAGGCTTTGACTAAACTACAGTCTCCCTGCTCGTCCATGAGATAGAGACTTGGCAATCCAATACCATTAAAGGTATTATTTTTGACAAAGGAATAAATGGCCATATCTTCAAAATAAAGTCTGTCTCCGATTTGAACTGGATTTTCAAAGCTGTAATCACCAATCACATCGCCCGTCAGACAGGTATTAGAAGAAAGTCTATAGGTATGGGCTTTTTCCTGTGCCTCAAAGCCATTTCTCAAAGGTGGACGATAGGGCATCTCAAGTACGTCAGGCATATGGCAGGTCGCAGAGGCATCTAAAACCAAGATTTCCATACCGTTTTCGACAATATCCAATACTTCAGTCGCTAGATAACCTGCATTGAGCGCAATGGCTTCACCAGGCTCGATATAGATTTCAAGATTGTAAGTTTCTCGGATACGCTTGATTTCTGAAATCAGCAAATCCACATCGTAACCTTCTCTTGTGATATGGTGTCCGCCCCCCATATTGAGCCATTTGACCTCATGTAAGTACGAACCAAATTGCGCTTCTACTGCTTTCAAAGTTGTCTGTAAATCATCTGCTCCCTGCTCGCAAAGGGTATGAAAATGAAGTCCGTCAACCAAATCCAGCAAATCACTAGGAATCTTGTCTAGAGTGACTCCAAAACGGGAGCCAGGTGCACAAGGGTTATAGAGCGCATGGTCACCCTGTGTTGAACACTGAGGATTGAGACGTAAACCCACGCTTACACCAGCTTCACGACAACGAGGACCATGTTTACGCAACTGTCTCTCTGAGTTAAAGACGATATGATCCGTTATTTCCAGCAATTCCTCCAAGTCCGCATCCTTGAAAGCTGGCGCAAAGACATGGACTTCCCCCGGAAATTCTTCTCTAGCCAGCTTAGCTTCATAGAGACCACTTGCAGTTGTACCAGATAGGTACTGGCTAATCAAGGGATAGGTTTTGTAGAGGGAATATGCCTTCTGGGCAAGCAAAACCTTGCAACCAGCTTCTTCTTGAACATATTGTAAAATGCGGCAATTGGCTTCTAACTTGGCCAAGTCAATGACATAAGCTGGTGTTGGTACTTGTTCTAATTTCATTAGTCCACCATTTGTGGATTCTCAACCACAACCCAAGGCAAACCATACTCATTCAATGCTTCCATGAATGGATCTGGATCCAACTCTTCAAGGTTATAAACTCCTGGTTGTTTCCAAGTGCCATCCATAACTAATTTTGTCCCAATCATGGCTGGAACGCCTGTCGTGTAAGAAATTGCTTGTGAACCAACTTCTGCGTAACATTCCTGATGGTCACAAACATTGTAGATGTAAATGGTCTTTTCAACACCATCTTTGACACCTGTAAAGATACAACCGATATTGGTTTTACCAACCGTGCGTGGACCAAGGCTTGCAGGATCTGGAAGTAGCGCTTTTAAAAATTGAATCGGAACGATGTCTTGTCCATTAAAGTTAATAGTATCCGTACGAAGGAGACCGACATTTTCCAAACATTTCATGTGCGTCAAGTATGATTGACCAAAGGTCATAAAGAAACGAATGCGTTTGACACCTGGAATGTTCTTGGCCAATGATTCGATTTCTTCATGGTGAAGGAGATACATGTCTTTTTGTCCAACTTGAGGGAAATCATACTCACGCTTGATAGACATAGCTTCGACTTCGACCCATTTTCCATCTTCCCAGTAAGAACCTGGAGCAGAAACCTCGCGTAGATTGATTTCTGGGTTAAAGTTGGTCGCAAATGGATAACCGTGGTCACCACCATTACAGTCTAAAATGTCGATATAGTGGATTTCATCAAAATAGTGTTTGAGAGCATAGGCAGAAAAGACACTAGTCACACCTGGGTCAAAGCCAGATCCAAGGAGAGCAGTCAAGCCTGCCTCTTTGAATTTTTCTTGATAAGCCCATTGCCATGAGTAGTCAAAGTAGGCTGTAAAACCAAGTTCCTTGCAACGTTTCTCATAAATAGCACGCCATTCAGGATCTTCTGTATCCTCAGCCTCATAGTTGGCGGTATCGATATAGTGGACTCCTGTTGCCAAACAAGCATCCATGATGGTCAAGTCTTGATAAGGCAAAGCTACGTTCAAAACAGCTTCTGGCTTGTAGCTTTCAATCAAAGCAATCACTTCTTCAACCTTGTCAGCGTCAAGGGCAGCTGTCTCAATCTTAGTATTTGTTTTGCCTTCTAATTTAGCCTTCAAGTCATCACATTTTGACTTGGTACGGCTAGCAATCATAATTTCTGTAAAAGTTTCGCTATCTTGACAAATCTTTGAAATAGCAACTTGGGCAACGCCCCCACATCCAATAACTAATAAACGACTCATTTTTTTCCTTCCTCTTCTTCTAAAATGTCTTCTACATACTTGGGTAACATAAAGGCTCCCACGTGTAAGTTTGCAGTGTAGTATTCTGTGAAAAGCTGGCGTTTTTTCCAGCCTTCCTTGTCAAAATCTTTGACAGGGTGGTATTTTTTCGATGCAAATCCAAACAACCAATAGCCAGCTGGACTGGTTGGGATATGGGCCTGATAAACTCGACTGATTGGAAAGGCTTGATTAACCTTGCGGTGCATGCTTCGGCAAGCTGACTCATCCTCGTCAAAGAAGGGACTCCCATGCTGGTAAATCATGATACCGTCTTCTTTAAGAGCTCTATAACTGTTACCGTAAAATTCCTTGGTAAAGAGCCCTTCCGTATGTCCAAAGGGATCTGTCGCATCGTTGATGATAATATCGTAGTCATTTTCGCAGTTTCGCAAAAAGCGTAGACCATTTTGGTAGTAAATGGTAACACGAGGATCATCTAGCCCTGCAGCAAAGTCTGGGAAATACTCACGACAGACCTCAACCAGCATCTCATCTGGTTCCACAATATCGATTTGTTCCAATTCAGGATAGAGTGTTAATACTTGGGCAACACCTCCGTCACCACCCCCAATAACCAAGACTTTCTTGGGATTGGGATGCACAGCCATGGGAACGTGAACGGTCATTTCATTGTAGACAAAATCATCCGCATCTGAGAACAAGACGTGCCCATTTAAAATTAGTATTTTTCCAAAAGCTGGCGTATCCAAGACTTCGATATCCTGCCATTCACTTTTACCAGCGTAGAGTTGCTTGGCTGTTCTCAGGGACAATTTCACATCTGGAGTATGAACTTCAGAAAACCATAAATCCATCTAGTTCTCCTTTCTCTTAATGACGTTGATGTGATTGACCTCAGGATCTTCCGTCCCTTGAAGGGAGCAACCACGTTCCTTGGCAAATTGGATATAGTCTACAATTTCACGTGTAATGCGTTCACCAGGAGCCAAGATAGGGATTCCTGGAGGGTAACACATAACAAATTCTCCACAGACTTGTCCAACAGATTCGTCCAAGGTCAAACTTTTTCTCTCTGAATAGAAGGCTTCTTGTGGAGACAGCACTAACTCGGGCTGGATATATTCTCCAGCTATCAAGTCCTTCCCATCTCGTGAATAGAGTCTCTTGATATCAGCAAGAGCACCAACCAAGCGCTCGATGTCTTGGATGCGGTCACCAATCGAAATATAGGCCAGGATATTGCCAATATCACCAAACTCAATCTGAATGTCATATTCGTCTCGTAGGAGGTCATAAACCTCGATACCTGTTAAGCCAATCCCCTGAGTGTAAACTGACAACTTGGTTACATCAAAATCACAGACCGACACACCATCTATTAACTCTTTTGAGTAGGCATAGTAGCCACCAATGGCATTGATTTCACGGCGAGCGTACTCGGATAGCTCAATGACTTTCTCAAACGACTCTTTACCACGAAGGGCCAAGTTGCGACGTGAAATATCCAAACTAGCCATCAATAAGTAAGAGGCGGATGTTGACTGGGTCAGGTTGATGATCTGACGAACGTATTCAGGATTCATCTGCTCCCCGATTAAAAGAAGCGAGCTTTGTGTCAAACTACCACCAGACTTATGCATGGAAACTGCTGCCATATCAGCACCTGCATCCATAGCAGAAATTGGAAGTTTATCTGTAAAATGCAAATGCGCTCCGTGGGCCTCATCTACCAAAACCATCATACCAGCTTCATGAGCCATTTTTATCAATCCCCTTAGGTCTGAACAGATTCCATAGTAAGTAGGATTGTTAATCAAAATGGCCTTGGCATCTGGATGGTCCTTTATTGCCTGTGCTACTCGGTCATTTTCAAGACCTAAAGCGATACCAATTTTAGGGTTCACACTCATCTCGATATAGATGGGAATGGCACCACATAGAACCAACGCATTAATAGCAGATTTGTGGACATTACGTGGCAGAATAATCTTATCTCCAGCCTTGCAGGTGGAAAGAATCATGGTCTGCACCGATGAGGTTGTTCCTCCTATCATTAGAAAAGCATGACTAGCTCCAAAAGCATCTGCAGCCAGCTCCTCTGCATCCCGAATAATCGAAATAGGGTGACCAAGATTATCCAAGGGTTTCATCGAATTAACATCAATGCCTACACATTTTTCACCTAAGAGTTCTACAAGTTCTGGATTTCCCCGTCCACGCTTGTGACCTGGAACATCAAAGGGAACAATCCTTTTCTTGCGTAACTTCACCAAGGCCTCATAAATTGGGGCTTGATTTTGATCTAACTCCTTCAAGACATACTCCTTTCCATATTTTTAGAACCTTATGAAAACTAAGGAACTAAAGGTTTACTCATGAAAAAAGAGCAGGATTTCACCTGCTCTGCAATCTTCTGACGTTTTTATGTTTGTTTCTGTTGAGTATGTCTGTTCCCGATGTTTCCTAACTCTCTAGTAGCAAATATTACGTACTTTATTGATCGTTTCACAAGATGACGTGTGCTTTCACCACACTAAAAATTTATGAATTAGGACAAGTGTCCTAACATCAACTTATAAAAGTAGGCTTTTAACCCTATCAATAATGTGGTTTTTCAACCACGCTTCGGCATTCAACCCTGCCTGTCCGTAGGCATTTTTTACTCGGGTTTATATTTGCTAGAAAACATCATCTCATTTTCTAAGCCTCATTACTATATCATGTTTCCAAGAACTTGTAAAGCCTTTTACGAAAAAAATATAAAAAAGTTCGCAAAATATTTGGATTTTATTTGATTTAATACTCATTATTCTCTTGTAAACGATTATAAAGTGAACAAAATGTTTATCGTATTTAATTTAAAATTTTTATGCTATTCAATACTCTTTACATTCGATGTTTGTTCTATCAGAGAAGATGTCGACATTTTTATATCATTAAAATCGTGCAACTTTTTTCAGATACTTTTAAAAGATTGATTTCATTACCTCTTTCCTTTATACTGGATAAAAAGGAGAATAATATGTCAGAAACAAATCACGAAATCGATTCAAATTTTGCAGGTCGTTTAAATATCCTGCGTGCTGGTGTTCTTGGTGCCAACGATGGGATTATTTCCATTGCTGGTGTGGTTATCGGGGTTGCCAGTGCTACCAGCAATATCTGGATTATCTTTTTATCTGGATTTGCAGCTATTTTGGCTGGTGCCTTTTCAATGGCGGGTGGAGAATATGTATCTGTTTCAACTCAAAAAGATACCGAGGAAGCAGCCGTTGCGCGTGAGCAAGTCTTGCTAGACCAAGATATGGAACTAGCCAAAAAGTCCCTTTATGCTGCCTATATCCAAAATGGAGAATGTGAAACCTCTGCCCAACTCTTGACTAACAAGGCCTTTCTAAAAAATCCACTCAAGGCTTTGGTAGAGGAAAAATATGGGATAGAGTATGAAGAGTTTACCAATCCTTGGCACGCTGCTATCTCTAGCTTTATTTCTTTTTTCCTTGGTAGCTTACCACCAATGCTTTCAATTACCATTTTCCCAAGTGAATACCGCATCCCTGTTACTGTCCTTATTGTCGGTGTAGCCCTTCTTCTCACTGGCTACACTAGTGCCAAACTTGGAAAGGCTCCAACCAAAACAGCTATGATTCGGAACCTTGCTATTGGTCTCTTGACCATGGGAGTTACCTTCCTGCTCGGACAACTTTTCAGCATTTAGAACAAAAAAATACCTCGATTTTGAAGTCGAGGTATCTTTTTTACATTTGCACAATCTTGCGATAACTTCTTGAAGTAATCATGAAAATCAGCACATAGGCGATGAGGAAGATAGCGCAGATAGACAAGGTCACAATCAACATCATATTCGTATCTATTACACCAATCACTTTTAAAATCAGACTAAGCATATGGTAGGCAAAGGCGAGATGTATGAAGGCAAAAAGCAAAGGAAGGAAGAAAACAGTTAAAACCTGTTTGTTGATGGTTTGCTTGATTTGCTTTTGATCCAAACCGACTTTCTGCAAGATAATAAAGCGTTCACGGTCTTCATAGCCTTCAGAAATTTGTTTGTAGTAGATGACCAGAACGGTTCCGATCATAAAGATAATGGATAGGAAAATACCGATAAAGAAGACACCACCAAAGAGGGCACTCATCTGAGAACGAGCATCTGCTAGATTGCTACCATAAACATAGCTATCTTCTGTGTTTAATTGAGCATTAAACTGATTGAGGTATTTTTCATACTCTTCAGCGACCTTGAGTTGTTCTTCTTCACTGATATTTACATTCATACCGCCGTAAAACTGATTATAGATAGCCGAATCTGGGAATTGATCCAAAAAGGCTTGTAAATTAGGTACAACAAGGTAATTGTAATCAGTAGTCAAAATATTAAACTGATTTGGGACATGGTTGACAATAAAATCTTTATTAAATTCTTCTTTGACAGAAAATTGATGATCATTTAGAGTTAGTACTTTCTGTCCTTTCAGTCCGTCATTTTTGGCAAAGAGACCGACCTCATTTCCTGATAGAGAAAGTTTTTGACCAGTCATATTTTCATAATCTTTTTGGTCAAATACCATGAAAACTGTTTTTGGTTGGACACGGTTTTGTCCTTTTTCAAAAATAGTTAACTTGGTTCCTTCTTGATTTGCAATACCAAAGTTACTGTAACGAAGAACTTCTTTCTCTTTGACACTATAACCTTTGTCACTTGCAAACTGGCTCAAGAGTTTGTCCAAATCTTCTTTTTCAACATTTTTTCCAGTAATTCCAAAGTCATGCGGATTTAGAACTTTTTTTAAGCTTTCTGCGGAATTGAAAATGCTTGTCGCTGCTGACATGGTTACCAAAACCATTGTTGACAAGATAGCGATAGTTGCTAGTCCAACCGCATTTTTCTTCATACGGAAAATCAAGTTGGAAACAGAGATGAGGTTATTAGGTTGGTAATAGTATTTCTTGTTTTTCTTTAAGATTTGGAGGAAGACTGTAATTCCTGCATTAAACAAGAGATAAGTACCAAAGATAACCAGCAAAACAGCTAGGAAAAAGGTTGTTAAGGCTGTAAGAGGATCGGTTACCGTAAGGGCAAGATAATAGCCAATCCCTAAACTTATGGAACCAAGAATAGTTTGGAGAGGTAGGAAACGACCTCTTTTCTCTCCGCTTGCTTTCTCACGCGAGAGCTGGAGGGCATTCATACGGGCGATTCGAAGGGCATTCAGGAACATAAGGCATAGGAAAATCAATCCAAAGACAACAAGTACTGCAATGACAACATTCATTTGGAAGGTAGCGACCAGCTCAACCTTCAATTTCATCAGTTTGAGCAAGAAAGCGAAAATTAACTTGTCAAACAAGGCTCCAATACCGATTCCTGCTCCAACAGTTAGAATTCCAAACACCACTAACTCCTTAAAGGTCATACTGATTAAATGGCGCTTTTCCAATCCCAACATGCCATAAATTCCCAGTTCCTTGGAACGATTTTTCATGACAAAACTATTGGCATAGAGGACGATAATGGCTGACGCAAGGGTGACGACAAACATACCAAATCCAAGTGTAGCCTGAATGGTTGTTCCTCCACGGATTTCCGCAATCTTAGGATTAAAGGTTAGAGAGTAAAAGAGATAGGTCACGGTGACTGCCAAGAGAACAGCCAGCGCAAAAGGATAGTAGAGTTTGCGGTTTTTAATCAAGTTCGATACCGCTAACTTATTGGTTAATCGAAACATACTAATTCACCTCGCTTGCCATGACAGTCAAGGTATCAGAGATCTCTTGGAACATCTGACGTTCTGTCTTCTCTCCACGGTAGATTTGATTATAAAGAATGCCGTCCTTGATAAAGAGAACTCGCTTGGCCCTGCTGGCTGCTGCTGTTGAGTGGGTTACCATGAGAATGGTTTGACCACGCTCATTGATTTCATCAAAAACATCAAGAAGAGCTGCAGAGGACTTGGAATCAAGGGCACCTGTTGGCTCGTCCGCAAGGAGAATTTCAGGTTCTGTGATGATGGCGCGAGCTACTGCTACACGCTGTTTCTGACCACCAGAAATCTCGTAAGGGTACTTCTCTTGCAATTGGTTGATACCAAGATTCTCAGCTGTCACCACCAATTTCTTCATCATCTCCGTAATGGGTCTTCTTGACAAGACAAGCGGAAGCAAGATATTATCCTTTACAGAGAGAGTATCTAGCAAGTTAAAGTCTTGGAAGACAAAGCCCAGCTTTTCACGACGGAAGCTAGAAGCCTGTGAATTTTTAATGGTTGCTGTATCAGTTCCATTCAGATAAACCTGACCACGAGTTGGTTTATCCAGCATAGCTAGGATATTGAGAAGAGTTGATTTACCAGAACCAGACTCACCCATGATGGCAACGTAGTCACCCTTTTCGACGGTAAAGTGAATATCCTTGAGAGCTTCTACTTGGTTGCCCTGAAAACGAGTTTTATAAATTTTTTGAACGTGTTTTACATCTAAAAGTGTCATGAGAATCTCCTTTCTTAATATCCCATCAAATGAAATGTTGCTTGCATCATAGCGCATCCCAGCTGAACGCGCTCGATATCTTTATGGCTTGGTTTTCTTGTTTTCTTCTGTAAAATTTGTTTCATGATGATACTCCTTTGTTCTTTATGAGTCTAGTTTACATCAAAAAAAGACCGCTTGCCATAACCTAACCTTACAAAAGAGACTTTAATCTTACATTTTTGTAAGATTGGAGGAAATGTAGATATTTTATTAAAAATATTTTACCATAAAAAGAAAGCAAGAAGAAAACCCTTGCGGATACAAGGGTTCAAAAATTTTAAAATAGATTAGTCGAATTCATAGACTAACAGTAAAATAACTGTTTCTACCTCACCAAAACCATCCATCATTTTCTTCAATAGCTTGGACTTCTTTGCGTTTCTTTTTCAGCATTTAATAGTTATTGACTGATTTAACTTAATAAAACTAATTTCAGATAGAAAAAAATTGTCTTTTATAATTATAAATATATTCGTACTTATAAAAGATATTCAATCCGACTATTATAAATATCCTACACAATTTACACCTATAACTCCTCTTCTTAGGAATATCGTATGAAGTTTCTCATGCTCAAATTGTTCATATTCAAATCGCTCGTATTCAAATTTCTCATATTCAAACGGTTCGTATTCAAACTTTTCATATTCAAAAACTTCAATTCCTATTTCTTTTAATACTTCTTCTGGCAACTCGTAATCTTGATCTACTAAACCAAATAGAGTAAATCCTGACTCAACACAAAATGATAGCACTGGATTGTATATTGAAGAGTAAATAACAGAGCCAGCTATTGATCCTACAAAACTACCTATCATGTATCCTAAAGGAACAACTTCATTAAGTTGAGAAAGAAATTTAGGTAACGGAATTTTGATATATGCTTTTCCTAATAATCCCATTGAAAATGCACAGGTTGTAATAAACATTTCTTTAATTAACTCGGTCACCATCTCACTTCTATTCATCTCGCCAGTAAATGCTTTATACGAGTTCTTCATCGAGTTCATTACTAGTACTGTCACTACACCTATTACTGATGGATTAGCTTTTTTAAGAGTCTTTCCAAATACCCCAGACAGACAACTTGCTGTAATTGCTGCTGAAACTGTACCTCTTACAAATCCTTCGCCTGCTCCTGTAAGTGCTGCAAAACCTATTTTTTTAAATTGTCTTTCACCGACATATCCATTCTTAATTAGATAAGCTATTGCATTCCATATTTCAGGTGCAACTTGCAAAACCATCGATATTGTTGCTGCAGTTAAGCCAGCCTTGTATGATTGTTTTAATATATGAGTGTATTTAATAAGCTCTTCAGTTGTTAAGTGTAAATCCTCAGAATTTACTCCACCCTCTTTAGCCAATTGCGCTAGATCGTGAGCTTCTTGTTTAGATAAAGGAATTGACTCATTTCCTTTATTATCTCTAACTCTATCACTCAGGTAATTTCGAGTATCCTCATACTTATTAAAACCTTTGGGGGAATTAATTGAATACTCTCGCCCTTTACTTTCTAATATTGCAATAATTTCCTCAAGTTGATCAGATGGAACAATTCTATGTTGTTCAAAATAGACTGTAGTATTCGGATCTATTTCTTTGTCCATACTTCTCTTTTCTAAATAGATGGGAAACTCATCTTTTATACCTTTAGGTTTATAATCATTATAGCAATCAATAATACTCTTTGACTGTTGTTTAGCAGTCGAAGTAGCATCTTTATAATATTTTAAACCAAACTTAGCATCGAAGTTTACTCCCGTAATATCAGCAGATCCAAAATCATGGCTACGATCAACTTGTACTCTGTTTTTTGAGGAATTAATAACTGCCTTAATATTAAAGGTTCCGCCGTGCCAAAATTCAGCAGCATCTCCCTTTAATGTTTCTACAAGTGAACCACTTGATTTAAGATTATTAATAGAGTTCATCAAATTATCTATCTCTGAATTTACAGTATCTATATACTGCTCTCCATCTACAATTCCTGCAAAATTACCAGCTCGCTTTTGAAAGAATTCATATCCCTCTCTAAAACCATCCATTCATCACCCCTCCAAGAACTCTGATAATCCATCCATGTATAATATTAAAGTCAAAGCTCGGAATTGTTGGTCAGTAATTTTTCTCTGATCATCTGTTGTTGTAATCCATTTTGTAGCTTCTGCAACCGCATTGACTGCATCCGCTGCAATAGCTGGCACAGGTCCCAAGAAAGATAATAATGTATTTCCAACATTCATCATAATATCAGGAATATCACCCATAACACCAACAGCTGCGTCTAGTGCTTGTTCATGAAGTGGTTTTTTAAACTCTATTAGTTCAAACTCAGTCTTGTAGTCACTACAGAGATTAATAAATTCATTGTAACTATCTGGGTTATCTATAGTACTTGAAACTAGCATCATACCACGCTTGCCTAACCATCCATATTTCATTCCAAGTTGGTCAAATTTTACAGTCATACTTGGTATTTCATCTTTACTAGCTTGATTTTCTCCTATAAACAAAACATGTTCATTAGACGATATTGTAGACATATTATCTAAATAATGCTTTTCTAACCAAACACTTACTTTAATTGCACCATCTTTAGTTCCTATAATTACGTCTTCTTCATCGTCATTAGCACTTACAAGTTGGCGTAAGTAATTAGCATATCCAACTGTACTCTCATCACATACAATAATTAACTTTGTTATATTTAGTTCGAACATAAAAAACTCCACATTTTATGAATATTATTTTTCGATTATGATTCCATTTAGTAACTCTCTTTATAGATTCTTGAAAAATTTTTCACTATAATAATCAAAATCGTTTTATACGCTTATTATACCATTTAGCCATAGATTCTGACAAGATGAAAAAAGCCTTGTATTATATAATACAAAGCTTATTTTCTTATTTACCTTACCAAAACCAGCCTTCAGTGTCATCAATAGCTTGGGCTTCTTTGCGTTTGCGTGGGCCTGTTCCGTACATTTCTGCTTCGATTTCTTCCTTGGTTGGCATGATAGAAGCTAGGATGATATAGATAATCACGCCAAGTCCAAAGTTTGCGACTGTAAAAATAGCAAATAGAAAACGAACAAGGGTAACATCAAAGTTCCACTTGTCTGACAGACCCGCCAGAACTCCTGAAATCATGCGATTTCGTCTCATTTTATAAAATTTACTGTTCATGATTTTTCCTCTTTCTGCTAGGTTAGACATAGTATATCACGGGTAGGCTCGGCTTTCATCAGTCCTCAGGCTGATTTATTAGTAGCAATTTACCTCGACAAAGTCCACAGCGATAGCGTTTGGTATCAATCCTACGCTTGCGATGATACCTTTGCTGGCAGGATTGACAACGATAAAGTTTGAGTGGTTTAGAGTGGCTATTTGTCAAGGAGGGCACAAAGCGTAATCCATCCACTGCTTTCAACAGTTCCTTAAAATCCCGATCCTTGTGTTGATAGCCCTTCCCTTGAAAATAGAGGTGATAATGACAGAGTTCATGGCGGACAATTTTCCTAAAAACATCCAGACCGAGTTCCTGATAAACCTTGGGATTAAAATCCAAATGCCCATCTTTGGGGAAAAATCGCCCACCTGTCGAACGTAGACGCCTATTCCACTGAACATGATGGATAAAAGGTTTGCCGAAGTCTTCTAGTGAAACCTGCTTAACGTAATCAGTCAGTTTCATTTGGAGCGAGGAGCGACAGATTGACTTTTTCACGTTCAGTATCGATTTTCTTAACCCAAACCGTTACCAAATCTCCGACTGACACTACTTGGCTAGGATGTTTGATAAATTTGCGACTCATATGGGAAATGTGAATCAAGCCGTCTTCGTGAATTCCAATGTCAACGAAGGCACCAAAGTCAACTACATTACGCACCACACCCTCTAGCTTCTGGCCTACCACTAGATCTTTGATATCTAGGACATCTTGGCGAAGCACAGGTGCATCAAAGGAATCACGGAAATCTCGACCTGGTTTGAGAAGGTCTGCAATGATATCTTTAAGAGTTTCTGGTCCAAGGTCTAGCTCTTGCGCCATTTCCTTGACTGAAAGCGACTTGAGTTTGCCTTGGGCTTCTTCGTTTAGGTCTTTAATATCTAAACGTTTGAAGAGTTCCTTAACGGCAACGTAATTTTCTGGGTGAACTCCTGTATTATCAAGGATGTTGCTACTTTCAGGGATACGAAGGAAACCAGCTGCCTGTTCAAAAGCCTTAGCACCCAGACGAGGAACTTTCTTGATTTGGGCGCGTGAAGTGATTTTTCCCTCTTCCTCACGGTATTTGACGATATTTTCAGAAATGGTTTTATTGAGTCCAGCTACGTGTGAAAGAAGAGCTGGGCTGGCCGTATTAATATTAACACCGACTTGGTTCACCACGGTATCCACGACAAAATCCAGACTTTCAGACAATTTCTTCTGGCTGACATCGTGCTGGTACTGACCGACACCAATTGACTTAGGATCGATTTTGACCAATTCAGCAAGGGGGTCCTGCAAACGACGGGCGATAGAGATGGCAGAACGCTTTTCAACGGTTAAGTCTGGGAACTCCTGACGAGCAAGTTCGCTGGCAGAATAGACCGAAGCACCACTTTCATTTACAATGACATAACTAACCTCAGGAAAATCTTTAAGAACTTCCGCCACAAAAGCTTCACTTTCACGACTGGCCGTTCCATTACCGATGGCAATAATTTCCACGCCGTATTGACCAATCAAATCTGCCAAATCTTTCTTGGCTTCTTCGATTTGACGAGCAGAGGCTGGTTTGACAGGATAAATAACCTGAGTTGTCAGCATTTTTCCTGTTGCATCTACGACAGCTAGCTTGGCACCTGTACGAAAGGCAGGGTCAAATCCTAGAACCACCCGCCCTTTCAGTGGAGCAACCAAGAGGAGATTGCGTAGGTTGTCCGAAAAGAGTTGGATAGCTCCTTCTTCTGCTTTCTCAGTCAATTCTGTCCGAATACGGCGCTCGATAGCAGGCAAGACCTTTTTCTTAACCGATTGCTGAACAACTTCATCAATATAGGCGTTTTTCACCTTAAAACGAGCTGCAAAAAAGGCAAGAATGCGGTCTGTCGCATGTTCGAAACCGACCCTCAAGACACCTAGCTTCTCCCCACGATTGAGGGCCAAGGTACGATAACCCTGCATAGTTCCAACCGTCTCTGAAAAATCATAATAAATCTGAAAAACCTGCTTTTCATCTAGACTTTCATCCTTAACTTGGGAAGTGAGTTTGGAGTGTCTCAGCACCTCCTGATAAGTCATGGAACGTAAGGCCACATCTTCCGATAAGGCTTCTACCAAGATATCAACTGCACCAGCCAAGGCCTCCTTACCGGTCGCAAATCCTTCACAGACAAACTTTTCAGCCTCTTTTTCTAAGTTCGCTACATTTTGCAAGATTAAGCGAGCAAGTGGGAAAAGTCCGGCTTCACGGGCAATGGTTGCCTTGGTCCGACGTTTTTCCTTGTAAGGAAGGTAGAGTTCTTCTACGTCTGCTAATTTTTCGGCAGCTAAGATAGCTTCTTCCAATTCTTTAGTTAGCTTGCCTTGTTCTTGAATCTTAGCTAAAACAGCTTCCTTACGGTCGTTGAGATTTGTCAGACTTTTATCCAAGTCAATAATGGCCTTAATTGCCACCTCATCCAGACTACCAGTCATGTCCTTGCGATAACGCGCAATAAAGGGAATAGTCGCCCCTTCAGCTGTCAAACTTAGAACGGTATCAATTTGCTTTAACGTCACTCCCAAATCCTGGGAGATTTTTTCATATTTTTTATCCATGAATCTATTATACCACAAGCTAAACGTTTCAAATTAGCTCTTACAGTATTTAAAAACATAAGTTGGGAAATAAATTTACTTCATTTCAATATTCTATTCATTGAGAAGGTTGCAATTTAATTCTAATAGTTTACAAAAGGACTAGTGATTAATTTCACTGTTTTTATTTTTGACAATAATGCGTCACTATTCTCCCTCTCTATTCTTCAAGAAAACGTTTTTTTGAAGAATAGGATTTAGACTTCTGTTTATAATCGTCCAAAATGCGTGTTTTTGAGAAATAAAAAAACCGCAAGCCTGAGCCTGCGGTGGGTGTAATCTATTTTGAAATTTTAAATAAAAAAAGGAGCATTTAAGCTCCCTCCTTTGAAATAACGGACACTTGGCTGGTCGGTGTACCCAGCATCTCAGATACCTTTTTCAAGGTGCGGCAGGAACCTTTCTGCCCTCAAATGTCTTTCGTTAATATTATTCTAGCACTATCTACTTTTTTTGTCAAGCTTTCTCAATCTACCAGACTTAATACGACTTTGTAACTTGTAATCTTGTAAACGATACATGGTCGGAACATAAAAGAAATCTCCACTTTTATGTAACTTGATGGCAACAAGAACATTATCATCAAATCTTTTAACATATTCAAAACTAGCATCTTTCTCTCGTGGATTGATCCCAACGAAATCTGGATTACTTAGTATAAGTTCCAGGTCTTCGATATGATGAATCACATCATTATGATGCCGTTTCAACATATGGCTTCTTAAACCTTCTTTGTTAACTTTAATATCACTAGCTTCAAGAACAATATTAAAAATTTCTTTTACTTCGTCAGTTACCTGACCGATCTTTTTATGTTCCATCATTTCCTCCGTTATTTCACAATTATTATATCACAATCATAGTGTATATTTGGATATATCACGCTCTATTATTCGTTAGGTACTCAATTTTAACTTTTCCCTTTTCCTTAAAATAATAGTATAATAGAGGTAGAATTTAGAATCGAGGTACACCTATGGCTGTAAAATTTACAAAACGAGACGACTTGGACAAGATGTTTGAAGAGTTTGCTAAACTCCCTGATTTGAAACAAGTCACTTTCCCTGATGACAAAGAGAAAAAAGCCAAAGCAGAAAAGAAAAACTAGATGACTGCTTTCCAACAACTCCCATCTAGTGTGCTTCAGACTGGAGCTATTTTCCTCTCCATTATCATTGAAGCCCTACCCTTCGTTCTAATAGGAAGTATTGTCTCAGGACTGATTGAGGTTTATATCACACCTGACAAGGTTTATCATTTTCTCCCTCGAAATCGTTGGGGGAGAATCTTTTTTGGCACCTTCGTCGGGATTCTTTTTCCCTCTTGTGAATGTGGAATTGTCCCCATTATCAATCGTTTTCTGGAAAAGAAGGTCCCCAGTTACACGGCTGTTCCCTTTCTTGTGACAGCACCTGTTATCAATCCCATTGTTCTCTTTGCGACCTATTCTGCCTTTGGCAATTCCTTCCATATCGCGCTGTTACGAGCTCTGGGTTCCATTGTTGTGGCTGTGATACTTGGGATTTTTCTAGGATTTTTCTGGCAAGAACCGATTCAAAAAGAAAATCGGTTGGCCTGTCATGAACATGATTTTTCTCACTTGACCCCTGCAAAAAAAGTTTTTCAGGTCTTTGTGCAGGCCATTGATGAATTTTTTGACACGGGGCGTTATTTGGTATTTGGCTGTCTCTTTGCCTCTGTTATACAGGTCTATGTTCCGACACGGATTCTGACCTCTATCAGTGCGACCCCTCTTTTTGCCATCCTGCTCTTGATGCTTTTGGCCTTTCTTCTCTCTCTCTGCAGTGAGGCGGATGCCTTTATCGGTGCTTCTCTTCTCTCAAGTTTCGGTTTGGCACCAGTTCTAGCCTTTCTCGTCATTGGCCCAATGCTGGATATCAAAAATATTCTCATGATGAAAAATTACTTGAAAGCACGATTTATCGGTCACTTCATTACGATTGTGACTCTTGTCGTCTTAGTGTATTCTCTCTTGATTGGAGTCATCCTATGATTCGATTTTTAGTTTTAGCTGGCTATTTTGAATTGACTATTTATCTCCATCTGTCCGGAAAATTAAACCAGTACATCAACATGCACTATTCCTATCTGGCCTATATTTCCATGGTACTTTCCTTTATTTTGGCAATTGTTCAACTGTATATCTGGATGAAGCAAGTCAAAACCCATAGTCATCTGAACAGCCGATTGGCGAAGGTGACGAGTATTGCTCTTCTGGCTATTCCTATTGTCGTCGGCTTAACTTTTCCAACTGTTAGCTTGGATTCTCAGACCGTTTCTGCCAAAGGCTATCACTTCCCCTTATCAGAAGGCACGGATCAAGCCATTCAGACAAGTGAAGGAACGACAAGCCAATATTTGAAACCAGATACCAGTTCTTATTTTTCAAAATCAGCTTATGAAAAGGAAATGCGAACTGCGGCGGATAAATACTTGTCCCAAGATAGTATTCAGATTACGAATGAAAACTATATGGAAGTCATGGAAGCTATCTACGACTATCCAGATGAGTTTGAGGGCAAGACAGTCCAGTTCACAGGATTTGTCTATAACGACCCCAGTCATGCCAATAGCCAATTTCTATTCCGCTTCGGCATTATCCATTGTATCGCAGATTCTGGTGTCTATGGATTGCTGACCAAGGGAAATACCCGTCAGTATGAGAATAATACCTGGATAACAGCCAAAGGAAAACTAGTCAATCACTACCATAAAGAACTCAAACAAAATCTCCCAACCTTGGAAATCGATAGCTTTACTAAAGTCGATAAACCAGAAAATCCCTATGTTTATCGCGTGTTTTAAAAAGCAAACTAAATCCATTAAAAACAAAACGAACAAGTTCTCTTCTGAATGACAGAAAAAGAGCCTGTTCGTTTTTTGTTATCTGAGTATTAATAATTTTTAGATTTAAATCTTATAACATTTTAAGTAATGCAAGTAGCTCATTGAGAATAAGCGAGCCACTCATTAATTAGACTAGCGATTTCTCTAGGGGCTTCAGTATAAAGCTCATGGCCAAAGTTCTCTAAAAGAACAGTATCAAAATAGTCTGGCAATTCTTTTAGGGCTTCCTCTCTCCATGTAGCTTCATTAGGATAGCGAGGACTGATAAACAAGGTATCTCCCACTTCTCTCTTAAAAGCTTGTATTTTCCTCCGTAGGCGGAGTATCGCTTCTATATTTTCATATTTTATAGCTAACTCATATCTATTATACTTAGAATTCCAGTGATATGACTGTCTTACGGCTTTCTCCATATTTTCTGACCAATGCTTTGCTTCAGATTTTTCTTTAGAAATAAGAAGAGCTAAGTCTGAAACGACTTGAGATTCAATATAGTTTTTTTTCCTCTAACTCTGTATCTAAAGGTAAAATCTTATCTAAATCTAGATAGCCACCATCCAAAAGAATCAGTTTGGTCACTTCATAAAATTCCGATGCAAGATAACGTGCCAAATCTCCTCCAAGAGAATGACCTATCAGACAGATAGATTCTTCCTCTACAATCTTATTTTTAAACCATGATTTCAATTCTGTTTCATCTAGAAGATGCTTTTCATAGGGATTCAGAAAACAGACCTGCGAATCTATCTCTTGAAGAAAATCCTTGCTATGATAGACATTGCTTCCCAAACCGCCAATAAAATATTTTTTCATTCTCTACTTAATACTATGCTTATTCATTTTTTGTTCAAAGATGGTCGTGATAATCTGACGTAATTCTTCGCGTTCTTTTTCTGGAATCTCACCACTTGTTTGAGCTGCAGCGTAGAGTTCAGGATGTTCAATTGAAATACGTTTAATCGTACGTGTTGTAGCATGTTTTCTGACGAAAAATGGAATGCGCTTAATCAAGTCTTGTGGTACTAGTGCAAGAATCTTCTCAGCAGTTTCCTTGTCACTAATCTTAGACGTAGTCAGCCCCTTCTTAATCATTTCCTGTTCTTTTTCTGTAAAATCTTTTAATTCCATTCGATTAGTCCTCCTATTTTCTTTAAGTTAAATTATATATCATTTGTAGCAAGACGACAAATAGTCTGTTTGTAAAATCTTCTCTATACTACAACTTTCCTGTCGCTCATAATTGTTCTTTAATGAAAAATCACAAACCCATTTGGATAAATCACAAGCTGATTCTCTAATTCTTGGCAATTGCTTGCTAGTGATACTGCTTCTTTCTCTATAATATAGTCTTCTTTTGATTGGTTAAAGATTGCTTTAAGGAACCGGCCTTCGTATGTCGATTCCAGAGCTACTAGATCAGGGTTGATTTCTTGAAGGCTATACTTGCCATGCAGAATGGTTGCTGACGCATGTTTACGAATCTTAATCAGCCTCTTCATGAAATTCAGCATATCATTGTCACTTGATACACGTTCCCAAGGCATACAACGACGGCAATCTGGGTCTGGACCACCAGTCAAGGATAACTCTGTTCCGTAATAGATGCACGGTGTCCCTTTTTGTAAAAAGAGAAAGGCTAGGGCTGATTTAACCAGTTGCACATCCTCATTGGCCGTCCACAAGATTCGTTCTGTATCATGCGAATCCAAGAGATTAAACATAACCTCTGAAATCTGCTGCTTGTAATACATAGACTGACCATTGATTTCATCGATGAATTGGTCTGTCTTCTTAATTCCTCGTAAGAAATAGCTCTTGATACTATCAGATAAAGGATAATTCATGACCGCATGGAACTCATCGCCATTTAGCCAAGGCTGAGACGTATGCCAGACTTCTCCTAGGATATAAAGTTCAGGCTTTTTAGCTAAAACTGCCTTACGAAAATCCTTCCAAAACTGATGGTCAATCTCATTAGCCACATCCAAACGCCAAGCATCAATATCAAACTCTTCAATCCAATAAGTCGCAACCTTTAAAAGATAATCCTTGACCTCTGGATTAGCTGTATTTAGCTTAGGCATATAGTCTTCAAAACCAAAAGCATGATAGGGTAAATCTCTCTTATTGGCTAACTTTTCAGTTGTCACTGGGAATTGTTGTATATGGAACCAATCTTTATAAGCAGATTGCTCACCATTTTTGACAACATCTTGCCATTGAGGAGATTGCGAACCAATATGGTTAAATACCGCATCCAACATGATTTTCATGCCACATCGATGAGCTTGCTCGACCAGCTCTCGAAAGGTTTCCTTGTTTCCAAAATGATGGTCGATTTCAAAGTAATTCGTCGTATTGTACTTATGATTGCTCATAGATTCAAAAATCGGACAAAGATATAGTCCAGTAATGCCCAAGTCTTGCAAGTAATCCAGATGGTCAATAATCCCCTGTAAATCACCACCAAAGAAATCATCACTCTTAGGTGTGACAGATGAATCCCAGTCTAAAGTCTCTTCTGGGTTTAATAGAGCATTTCCATTAGCAAATCTCTCAGGAAATATCTGATACCAAACCGTATCTGAAACCCAGTCAGGAACCTTGCAGGCATCAATCTCATGAAGATAGGGTAACTTAAATCCATTCCCAATAGCATGGAGATTTTCTAGAGAATTTTCCACACAACCTTTATCACCATACAAAATACTTTGACCTTCTGTATCCGTGACTTCAAAGAGATACTGGATACGTGCAAAGTCAACGGACACTTCAACCTGCCAATAATCAAAGATGGCATCAGAAGTTATCTTGGCCATTTTCTTTGTATCTTGATAAAACTCCTCCATAAAAATAAAAGGGTCACCATAATGCAAGTTGATGCTTTCAATGTCCCCTTTCTTAGTTCGAATCCGAATATGAAGTTTCTTATCCTTGTAAAGATAGGCATACTCTGACTCAGGCCTATGGTAAATAGCACTTAATTCCATTAATTTGTCTCCTAGAGTTTTAATTCCAATTTTACGCAAACGTTTTCATAATTGTGATTCTAGTATACTACTTTCGTATTTTATTTTCAAGGCTTATCCGTAGATTCTAGTGGTTTGGTTCTATAAATAAAAAAGCAGCCAGTCTTACAACTTGCTACTTTTCAAATGATGATTAAAAAATATCTTTGCAACCACTCTATTTTTTTAAAATCCTTATTGTTATTGTGATCATTTCGATAGGAATCTTGGGAAGAAGCCTTGTAAATACTTAAAAACTGTTCCAAACTTGGAACGCGAAAAGTGATGTTTTCGAGATGAATCAGCTCTATATCCGATTCCGAAACTCCTGCAAAATCAGGTAAAGAATCGATACTTCCGAACTCAACACTCAGACCATCTTTTTGGAATTCATGCTCATGAATATCTATTAAGTCGAAGCCTAAGTGTTTCATCACTTTCATTATCTTGTCCCACTCATAAATTCTGAGATGATCGGGTGCTTCCCAACCTCTAGGGTCACCAGGCACATGAATGTCAATGTCAGACGGCTCCCATTCTTCATTTGATCGGTATTCAAACCCCAAAGACCCCATGAGCGTCGGAGTGATTCCGACTTGGTTTAAATGAGAACAAATTGTTCGAAATTCATCAAATAGAGAATTCATTCCTCCTCCAATCGTTGATATAGAACTTAATTTCGTTGTGAATAATAAACTAATTTTTACCTTCTACTCTTTCGGTTTTGAAAATACTTCTACTCGCTGAGCTAGGACTTTGATTTCTACAGGTAGGTTATCTGACTTATCACCGTCAACATCTGACTCCAATTCACTATCTGAAGAGATCTTAATATTACGTGCTCTGATATACTCAATATTATCATTGCCGACAACATCTCCTTTTAGTAAATCAGGAATAACGGATAATTTGGAGAATAGAGACGCATCTTTCAGAATCAAAATATTGGCATAGCCATCTTTGTTTTCTTCAAAGATTTTCTTATCAGCGAAGTAATTTGTCAAGAGAACCAAAACATGACTAGCTTCACCAACATAATTTCCATTTTCTGTCTCGACCTTAATGTTAAAGACCTGATCTGTCATGACAGACTTCATGGTATTTACAGCATAGGCTAAAATACCGAATTTTGTTTTGTCCTCGATTTCAACATTGTGAATCGCCTCAGGTAGAGAACCGATACTAAAGATATAACCAAAATAATTGTCATTCGCTTTTCCGATATCAATCTTATTGGTTAAATCAAAATCCAGTTCATCTATCGCGCCATCGATGTCTTGATTGATTTCCAACAGTTTCGTAATAAGGTTACCCGTACCGCCTGGGATAATACCCAACTTAGGAATGTAGTCTCTCTCAGCAATACCCGAAATGACTTCGTTGACAGTCCCATCTCCACCAAACACAACCACTGCATCGTACTGCTCACGAGAAGCTTCTTCAGCAAAATGTGTTGCATCCAGCGCCTTTTCGGTAATTTTGGTTTCCACGTGCTCAAAGTATTCTTTTGCTTTATTCTCCAGCTTTTCTTTGTAATCCAAAGCCTTTTCGCCACCAGAAGTAGGGTTGATAATTACCATTGCTTTTTTCATTAATGTTCTCCTTAATATTCGTTAAAAATATATATCTCATTATATGAAACTAAACGTATCCCTATTATACTACGAAAATACAGAAAAGAGAAATCTGACGTACTGGAGATCAAAATAATCTACGATACGGTAAGCATATTGTCTAGTAGAAAAAATGAAAATGACATTTTTTTACACTTTAGCTTTTTAAAACAAAGTTTTATTATTGCTAACTTCTTACTTAATTTTTTTTTCTAATTTATTAAAGTCACCTATATACAATATTCCCGAAATGAATGCAAAAATTGCAGAAAAAATTGAGAGAAACGGTACGAAACCTGTAATAGATGCCGCTAAGAGAAATAAAAAGCTTTTCTTACGACCATTTTCTTCTTTTTTATAAATGAAAATTGCAAGTATAGCACAAATAAGAAACATGAAACTAATTAGGTTCATTGAGAATGCCCATCCCGGCTTATCAACAAAACGAAGAGCACCGTTAATAAACCTTAACTCCCATCTATATAAAAAAGCATAAGCAATAAACGGAGAACACGTTAATGATATTACTCCATTAAAACAAAACAAACTATGTGATTTCATACTAGGCTCTTTTCTTAATTTTATAAAACTTTTCTTTCTCTCTTAATCAATCCCTAGCAGGATCATCTAAAATCTCAATCTCACCTATAAACCATCGTGACATCTTCTTCTTTTTGTCTTTAAAGGGATCGGGTTTAATCAAAGTAAAAGGTGAAATGCTTGCATCTGTAAAATACAACTCCACTTTTAAAGACTGCTTAGGATTATCGTTAACATAGGCTGAAAAATGAATATGATAGCTTCCACCCACATCACCACCATTATCATACCCTCCCCTAGCTGTATTTGGTAAAAGTTTAATAGAATTTATTGATTGTTTTTCCTCATCTTCCAGGTAGGTAATAATTGCACTCTTGATAATCTTTTCATTTTCATGGACAAATTTTCCGTTGTTGTTAAGAAGAAAATTCCCATAGCTTAGAAATGTTAAAAAAGAAGCGAAAAGGAATGGATAATAAAAAGTACAGCCATTTATTGGATTTAAACATAATGTCTCTTGTTTTCTAGATTCACAAAAAGATGTTATTATTTCGAAATTATGACATTAGATTCCTTCTATTTCAACTGGGATCAATTCCTTGTTCCTACATGAAGAACTAATTGTCGGCATTCTAGCTATAAAAAAGAAAAATGTTGATATCAATCCATTTATAACTAAAACTGCTCCTTCGGAACCATCATTAATGCCCATAAAAAATCCAAAACAAATAATATTCAATAAAAAGCCAAACAATAATACAGGATTTCTTTTACCATTTGGTTTAAACTTGACTCTATAACGTTTGCTTTTCTCTGGTATTCTTGATAATGCGTTACGTCGAGAATTTTTTTCATAATAAACAGCTCCTAAGTATGCAAGAATCATAGACAAGACAAATAGTATACTCTTCATAAATATCTGTTGACTCAATCCCATACTAATAAAAGCTGATTCCATAGCTCTATATAGTAGAGCCACAAATGGTTGTACCATAATAGATATAGTAGTTGTTCCTATCTTTGTTTTAGACTTAATTTCAAAACTATCATCAGAGGGAGTTAACTCAATCATATCAAGAGTGATTAAGTTAGGCATCAATCCGAGAAAATAGCTTTTCCCTTTCATTGAACCTAAATCCATAATATACTTTTTATTTTCTATTTCTACAATACTATACGCCATCGTATTAGCATTCTTAAACTTTAAATTAATCATTTACCACCCAAATACTTTCTGAATTGATTTAATACTTGAATCAAATGACTTATTTAATTTCTCTAATTCCTTCAAATGTGACGTTTCTAATCTTATAAGCGGAAAGAATGGGAATCTTTCCAAATAAAAATGATAGAAGAAAAAATGAGATAATGCTATTGATAACGAGAACAAGCCCTTCTCCTCCATCATTAATAGACAAATAAAGTGCCAAACAAGCTATTATAGGGACACTAAAAATATAGGCATCAAAAACTTGCTTTCTTGCAGATACTGGTTTAAAAATCATCTCATATCTTCTGCTAGAAGAAGGCAGTAAAGCTTTAACATTTTTACGTTCTTTCTCTCTTGTAAAATAAAAAATGAAGTAGGAGAATAGTATAGATGCGCAAAATACTACTAATTTTAAAATTATCTGTTGGCTAATATTGTACTCTTTAAAAAAAGTTTTCAATAAAGAATAAACAATGACTATAAGAGGTTGGACCATGATTGCCACATATGAAGCTTTAAACTTATTAATCGGGGTACTAAAATTGATATCCTCTCTGTTAAGTTCTGTCATCTAAACCGTTAATTCGTCCGTTGGAACACCCCAATAGTAGAACTTGGGAGTCATTGAACTTGCATCTAATATATATTTTTTCCCATTTAGTTCTACAAGTTGATGGCAAAAATACTTCGTTTCTCTATAATTAATTTCCAAAATTACCACCCAAACACTTTCTGAATTGATTTAATACCTGAATCAATACTATTTACGATATTGTTTATTCTATATTTTTTCAATTTTTTCAACTGTCAAAAATTTATTTCTATAAGAAAAGCTTATTGGAGGCATCGTCCAAACGCTCAAGAATAAGGCTAATGAAATTATACCATTAATTACTAAAATTGCTCCTTCTTCACTATCGTTTAACATTAAAAAGAAAAGTAAGCATGCTAAGTTTAGGAAAAGAAATATATACCCTGTTAACTCTCTTCTTTTAGTCGTTCGAAGTGTTAATCTAACTTTCTTACTTTCCTTAGGTAACCGTTCTGCTGCAATTTTATGAGCTTTTCGCAGAGAATTCCAAATAATAAAATAAGAAATCAACATAGAAATAAAATATAAAACTATCTTTAAGAATATTTGTTGACTTATCTCATAATTTACAAATAAATTTTTTAACATATCGTATCCAATTTTTACAATCGGTTGGATCATTATAGCTATAGTACTAGTTCCCAATAGTGTTTTTGATTTTGTTTCAAAACTAGCATTTTTCTTATCCAGTTCTATCATATCAACTGTGATATTTTTGGGTAATAAACCCCAACAGTATCTCTTAGGTGACAGAGTGCTAGTATCCATAATATATTTCTGAGAATGCCCATCTATTTCAACTATTTGATAGCAACCAATATTAGAATTTTTAAAATTTATCTCCATCTTTTACTCCTACCACCCAAATACTTTCTGAATTTCGTTATAAGTACATTATAGCTTTTTCAGCTCTTTAAATTCTAGGTATTTCTTTTGATAAGCATAAGTCAATGGAATAACGCCAGATTCAATCCAAATAAATAGATAAGCCAACAAACCATTCAACACTAGAATTGCAGCTTCTGTTCCATTATCTTGTCCCATATAAATAGAGAAAGCAGTTATATGTAAAATGAGAAATAGATAGGCATGGAATTGTCTTTTTTTCTTATTATTCTGAAAGACTATTTTAAACCTCTTCTTTTCCTGTGATAAACGACTTGAAATCACCTTCCTTGATTTGATTAAAATATCTTGATAGACAATATAGGCTACCAAAATAGATATGAGAAATAAAGATACTTTTAAATACAGATAATGACTAATATCATAATATCTAAAAATTGATGTTACTACTTCATACGAAAGAAGACCTAAACTAATAGATGCCATACGCATTCCTGAAGGACCCATCTTAATTTTTTTATCAAAATTTCTATTCTTACTATCAAGTTCTATCAAATCAACTTCAATATTTTCAGGGGAAAATCCCCAGTAATAACTCTTTGGTGTCGTGGAGTTGGAATCGAGAACGTACTTTTTCTCTCCCATCTCTAACACATCAAAATAAGCAACATCCAATCCTCTAAAATTAATTTTCAAAATTACCACCCAAACACTTTCTAGCTAATTTAATAAATTCTTATTCAGCCTCTCGAATTCCTTACATTGTGACATTTTAAATTCTAAACAACATTCGATAAAACAGCTGACATTTCAACTCGGCGATTACTCTTTTCAATTTCGTTCATGAACACCTCATTCTTTGTCAAAAATAACACTACTAATTTGCACAATCTTTTGATTAGATTTTAGTTGAATAGTTACTCTATATATAGTTGAGCTGGAATAATTTACTAATACTATACATGTTGTTTCCTCTGGTAAATCATATTTGCTTTTTAGATGTTTATAGAGGTCAGAGTTATTTTCTGGCTGATATACAATCTCACGAAGTTCTGTTTCTGCACTCTTAAAAGTCTCCTTTACATCTAGAGAAGTAAAGAAATCTCTTTGTACCACTAGATTAAGAATTTCTTCATCATATAAAGTAGTTACCTCCGACCCATAATTTAACTTCCCATTAGAATATGTAACCGGAACAGTTTCGTTATTCTCCCCAATTGTTATTGTATAATCACCTTTAATATCAGCTTGAGTGATATCTAAATCCACTTCGTATTTTTTAACTTCATCTTGATTTTTTATATAAATTCTACTAGTGTATGACTTTAATCCCGTAAAATCTTTTTTGTCTTGTTCTAAAAATTTAAATATAGGCTCAAACGTTTTCTCAAATTCATATTGTTCCTTTGTTCTGTTTTTGGGAATGGTTTCACCCCCAAAACTACATCCATTCAATGAAAACAGTGATACCAGAATGATTACCAAGCCAGCAATCCATAATAAATGCTTATGGGCACCTCTAAAAACTCCACTCTTATCACAAAAGAAAAAATCAACTGTATGTGTCTCATTTAGTTGGCACATTCA